>CALGJS010000182.1 GCA_937927835.1 uncultured Saprospiraceae bacterium
TGATTACACTATCTCTGTCTATTATCGTCCTTTTGGAGCACGTTATGATCGTTTGGTTGGATTCCGAGAATTCAATACAATAGACCAAAACAGAATTAATAATCGTTAGTAGAGCTTGTTTTTACTTCAATTAAGTCCCTATCTAACTATTATTTCAATGAAATTTTGGACATCTAACGCCATCATATTTGGCAAATGTGATCCCTTATTTATTTTCTTTTTCCGATCCTGATCGCTATTTTGGGCCTTTTAGTCCTAATTTAGTAACCTTTAATATAAATTATTGGTCTAGTTCTATAAGAATAGGTTAATTAGCAGTGAAATGCTATTTTGCATAAGAGCTTGTCCCAATTTTCATGATTGCACCAATTAATGGAAGTTTGGACAAGCTCTAAGCAACTATTTTTACTGGACACCAGTCATTAATATTGAAGTGGTTTAAAAACTCCAAAATTGACTACGAACTGATTAAATTATTCAACAACTTCATTTTGTACACTTTCTTAGGAACAAATCTTGAGAAAGTATTCGTTTTTTTGCCAATCTTTAACATTTCTTCGCAAAATTTTCAACCAAGTCGGATAATTAGTGTTTCCCTTCCAAGAATATTAAAACGATCTTCTCAATAGGAAACAGATGAATCGATTATTATTCTAATTAAAAGTGTAAACAATTGATAATCAATTGCTTGTTTTAACATTAAAACAATATTCACTTTTACATTAATTATGGAAAGTAGCCTGTTTTATATGAAGTGGTCCGGTTTTATTACTGGATCGCTTCAGTTAAGCGCCGTAAGATTTATTTCTTGCGTCGCTTTTTTTTATTATAAACTTAATTAATATTTGTTTATATTTACATCGTAATCCCATGAAAATTTTAGTAAGTATGTAAATACTACTAGTTTTCCGATTGCAAAGGAATTTGCTGGTACTACTTAACTAACTACATCTCATATTATAAAATGATGTACTACAATCATCTTTTCTATTGATTGTCTTTTAATACATCCTCACCACTTTTTCACCCCCAGCTTTTCCACACCTAAAAACCGCAACACAGCACATACTTCAGAGAACATCTGTTCGATGACCAAAATTTTCTATTCGTCCTCGATGAATAGGCTGAACGTATTGAAGTTCTTTAAAAAACTGTTACTAAAATCCTATGTTATGCAACGAATTTTACTAATCCTGTCCTTAGTCATTTGTATTCCTATTTTAAACACGCTTTCTGCCCAATGTAATGGCGGTCGCATTACCTCTGACAACGGAGCAACCACTGCCTATGCATGTGTTAATGACGGCGAAAGTGATTTCATTTCTTTTTATAATAATAGCCTGGCTATGACGGATTACACTTACGTAATCACAGATGACAACAACACAATCCTCGCAGTTACGGAAGATGCTTTCGCCAACTTTGAAGGTGCTGGTGTTGGAGACTGCCGGGTATGGGGACTTTCTTACACAGGCGATCTAACCGCAGAGATCGGAGACAATGCTGCTACGGTTGATCTAGCTAGTGAATGTTTTGACTTAACTGAAAACTTTCTTACGATTGCACGTCGTGAACTTCGCGAAAGTGAACTTATGTTGATTTCTGGAGGTCAAGATAATCTGGTCAACATTGATAATAATAACAACTCAATGGTCATGGTGACCAATATGAATGGGCTTTCCGAAAACTATGTTTATGTTTTACAACGAACAAATGGAAAGATTATCGCGATCAACGAATCGGGTACTTTTGATCTAGCGGATCAAGTTCCTGGCACCTATTTTATTTTTGGTTATAATCTCTCTGGTAATGTTCTACTTATGTCAGGTAATAATATTAGTGGCAACGACCTTTCCGATGGTTGTGTCATTAAAAGTTCCGATTTCGTTACTATTCATAAGTCTAGTGATTCTGCGATCAGTGGATGTCTCGCTGAAGGAGCTGTCGTAACTACTAAAAATGGAGAAACAATAACCTATGCATGCGTAGATAATGGAACAAATGATTTTGTTGGGTTTGATAATACGAGTATTGCGGGGGTACAATATCAGTATATAATTACTGATGAAAATAATATCATTTTAGGTTTACCTGAAACTGGCTTCGCCAATTTTGAAGATGCAGGAAGCGGAGATTGCCGCGTATGGGGACTCTCTTACCAAGGAGAATTAACCGCCGAACCTGGAGATGAACTTAATACGACCATATTAGCGGATGACTGTTTTGATCTTTCTGATAATTTTATTTTAGTCGTTAGACGTGAGACAGAAGAAACCAAAATTAGTCTCGCGGACGGATCTAATAGTGCGACCATTGATGACAATGCCGCTGCTAGTTTTGACTTTATCAATGATGGTGAAAATGATGCAGAATTCGCTTACGTAATTACTCGTTCAGATGACAGAATTATTGCGATTGTAGAAGATAGTTATGATTTTGCTTTTGAAAAACCAGGAAAATATTTTGTTTATGGATACTCTTATATTGGAGAAATTCAATTTACAGTTGGAATGGAAGCCAGTGGATTAATTTCCGACGGATGTTCTGAAAAAAGTAAGAACCTCATTTTTGTACGTAAAAATACAGATGCTGCTCCTATGCCACCAAGCTGTACGATCGATGCAGGAACTGTTTCATCAGAACAAACCATGGTAACCCTTTCTGGAGGTGTAGCAAATATTGTTGCTACGCCAAATGGAGATGCAGTCGTAACGGGCGATTTTGATCAAGTCTATGTGCTTACTTCTGGTCCAGAATTAACAATCCTAATGATTAGTCCAGCTCCACTCTTTACAATTACAGCAGCAGGAGAATATCGTATTCATACTTTTGTTGCCGAATTAAATGATCCTGCTAGTCCAGACTTTTTTGACGGCTCCGAAATTGTACCTGGTGTTTCAACTGCCGAAGATGTATTAGCAGCCATCAGTGCTCAAGAAGTTTGTGCCGACCTAGATGCAATGGGTGTACAAATTTCTGTTTCTGAAAATACTGCATGTGAAGCTGCCCCAGGATTATTATTTGCTGATCCTTCAGAAATACCTCAACAGTTTTTAACTTTTATCTCTGCTAATGAATTGGTTGCACCTGTCGTTCCTACTGGTTATGAAGTAACTTACTTTGCAGCCATTGGTCCAGATAAATTAATTGTTCAAATCGCTGATGCTCCTGCCTTTGTAGTAGAAGAAGCTGGTACTTATAATATTTTCATGTTGGTCGCAGAAACAACCGATCAATTCGATCCAAATTTTTTCGATTTGAACTTTATCGTTCCAGGTGTTACAACTTTTCAAACCTTATCACTTCTACTCGACTTATCTGGTGTTTGTGCAGGACTAGATCCACTAGGAACCAATATCAATGTAATTGCTACTGGAACTGCTTCTGCTCGCGAAGCGAATGAAAATGAAAGTAAATTATCTCTTGGTGAATTTGAAATGGTTGCTTATCCCAACCCAACGATAGAACGGTTAACACTCCGTTACCAACTAGCAGAGAACAAGTCAACAGACGATGGAATATTCCAGATTATTGATTTTAATGGAAAGGTCGTTCAGCATGGCGTTTTACCTTTTCAGAAAGGATTAAATGAATGGCAATTTGAAGTTGGAAGCTTACCTACTGGTCAGTACTTTATTAAAGTATCACAAACCCGACTTCGTATTACCACACCGTTTATAAAAATAGATTAAAGACTTATTTTCAATTACTTTGATGAATCATGAGAAGCACTGATACTTTAATTTCAGTGCTTCTTTTTTTATTAGGAATGGCGATTAAATAAATTGAGCAATTATCCAAAATGTTTTGTCAACATTCCTTAAATTTTAATCATCTTTAAAGTACCTACCGGAGTATCCGTCGCTAGATGAGCGATATGTTGTTTAGGCACAGGAAAAGGTTTGATAAACCAGTTTTGATTTTTAAATTTTGCGACGCCATCTTTGTAGACTATCTTTTTTGCATCCTCTGTCAAACCACTTCCTTCTGCTTTTAGAATGGCTTCGCGAATCGTCCAAGCTTCAAAAAAAGCGCCTTCTCGATCTCCTGCCTGTCGCAATTGACGGAAGGTATCCGTATCAAAAATAAATTCGTAATCTTCTAAAGTTATCGGCTTTATAATTTCTACATCTACTCCAATCAGACCATCTGTGTTAAAAGCGCAAATAACCACATTGCCTGCGTGAGAGATATTAAACTGGGTCTTTCCCGGTAATGCAGGTTTTTGTAATTTATTATAAATAAGATGCTTAAGATCAAAATCTTCTAAACCATGTTCATTTAGTCCTCGACGCAACATTACTTTACCAAACAATGCTCGATGTCGGTCTTCCCATTTTCGATAACGCATGATTTTTTTGCCTATTGCATCAGGAAATTGCAGCAAATGATCCTCAAAATCGGATTTTGGCAATGGTTCTGAAAAATTATGTACATAAATCGTTACCAAAATATTATTTAGTGCGTTATTAATAGAGTTAATTATGTGAATTAAGTGCTAAAATTTGTTTCGAAGCTATTTTCTGCTCGGAAATAATGCTATTGGCCTTTTTGCTGGTTGGCTTGTTAGCTTCCCTTTTACGTAAAATACGATTGAGGGAAGCTAACTAGCCAACAGGCAAAAAATGGGCACTATATTTATTTTTCTAAAAGTTATCGTATTATTATTTAAAGAAGTTCAATAAAAAAATGAAATATACACTTTTCTTATTTTTTCTACT
>CALGJS010000183.1 GCA_937927835.1 uncultured Saprospiraceae bacterium
TCTTGGGGTGGTCATGAATCTTTGGCTTTACCTTATTGTGTTTTTAGAAAAATTCCAGGCCGACAAGATACTTCGGTTCCTTGGAATTTGATCCGATTTTATATTGGACTCGAAGATCCAGAATGGTTGTTGGAAGATTTGGAACAGGCGTTGGGTTGATTTTTGGATGTGCGGATTGGTGGATTTATTTTTGATTTTTTTATAAAATTTAGAGTTTGAGTGATTCAGAAAATAATTTAGGGAAAATTTTGTTGGCTGGAATCCTAGTATTGATTGGGATTGTTGGGTCTGGAATTATTATGCGAGTACATCCTTTAGGGTTTATGGTGATTCTATTGTCTGCACTAGCTATTGGGATCATCTATTATCTTTTGAAAAATAGTAGTGATAAAAAAGAGGCGGCTCGTTATGCTAGAACTACAGAAGGTCGCGTGGCACAACGATTAGAGAATTGCAAAAAAGAACTTGCGATTCATCAGCGAGAGATTGCTGATATCCGACAAGATATTTTTGAATTGCAACAATCCCTACAATCACCGAATCTAAATCCTGAGACTCGTCGAGAAAGTGATCGCTTATTGATGGACTTTAAAACGGAACTAAATCTTCGAAAAACTAAGGTAGAATTTTACGAGACTTGTCAGCAAAAATTGACCACCCTACTCGACAATCAAAAGATGAGCAGCCAGCTGGCCGATAAACGAAAAAAATTAAATCAACTTCGGGAACGGAATTATGAAGACCTTGCTCAAATGGAAGGTATGAAAAGTGAGATGGAAGACGATCAATTTTATTTAGACTCGATTGATCGCTTGAGTTTGAGAATTTTAGAAAGTGACTCGGTGAATTCAGCGGAGACCTTGCAGTTGGAGCTTCGGGAGATTACGAAGGAGTTGAAACGATTATAGGAAATGTGTGGATGGGTGGATGTGCGGATGTGTGGATTTTTTGATTGGTAGATTTCGTCTTGTGAGAGCCCTGATTCTGCGAAGAAATATAAAAGCCCAATTTTGTTAGTTAACAAAATTGGGCTTTTTCAATTATTAATTTTCTTTAAACATCATCCTCCGGTCCCCATTGGATTTCTGCTAGGATATTATTATCAAACCAAAAATTTGACAGGTAGCTATCTGAAGAAAGGAGCGTATGCTTGACATCGTCGTCTTCAGAATGATCTTCCATTTCTAGATCGGTAATATCCATTTTTTCCAGTGCCGTTTTTACGGCCATCATTGACTTTCCGATCAGCGATTGGTTGTTGATTTCGTAGAAGTTATCGGTAACAGAGATCGTGTCTAGTTCCCATTCTAATGGCTCTTGAAAGCTTAAAGAAACTTTTAGTTCATCATAATGCCAAGTTTCTGTTCGATGTCCCATTTCTTCTTTGAATGGATTATCATCTATTTCAGTTGGATCACCTAAGATTTTTCTAACTGCTTCGCGAGACATACCGAAAAGAATATCTCCTAGTCCTGATCCAAGATTTATGAATTTTAAGTTTTCTTTCATTGTAATTTTTTTTGCAAATATCGCAAAAATAGTGAAACAAAAGGGCAATCACTTAGAATCAAACCCAAAGCAATAAAAAAGGAAGGATTGACCATTAATAGCACATTATTTACATAAGAATTACGAACCCTAATTTTAAATCAGTCGTAGAATTAACTTCAGTTTATAAAAACACAATTATTATGTTAATAATCTGATTCCACATTAGCAATATTAACAATATTGGTATATTGCACACTTTGTATTCTAAATACTAATTCAACAATTGGCTTCTACTTCACGCCTATCGACGTTTAAAGAATCCCCAAATTGTTACATTATTAAACATTATGGATAGAATAATTCTAGCGGCTCTATTAATTTTCATAACTCCTTTTATAGCATTTAGCCAAGCTCCGGGATACTTAGGTAAACGGGCAGCGGTGGTGTTTAACTTATCTAGTTTTCCTGCCTTTAATGGACCTACTCAAAATAACCGAGGAATCAATGAATTTGGTGACCGTTTTGGAGAATCTGAAAATGGCCTCGCTTTTAATTATGAGTTTGATTTGGAATTTAGTTATGCCGTTGGAAGAGTTAGAGGTTTGTCTTTAGGTTTCGGTCAATATTATACTGGAGCAATTACAAAAACAAGAACGGTATCTCGTCCAAATCCTTTTAGTACTGGAGATTTTGTTGGATATGATAGACATGAGTTATTCAATCGAGTAAATGTAAGATCAATAAATTTGATGTACCATAAATTCAATGCAGATAAAGGAGCTCTGGCTCCAATGGGTATCTCGTGGAGTATCGGACTTAAGTATCTTTTTATCAAAGGAGAAATAGTCGATAAAAAAACCAATTACGACCGACAATCTGGAGAACTATTTGGACATAACCCGCTAAAAATTCCCAATAAAGCCAATTTCTATGTACTTAAATTTGCCTTTCAAAACACACAGATCATTAAGGATCGTTTTATTTTTAAAACTGGTATTAGAATAGGTCTCCCTTTGGCCAGTGGTTATTTAGATAATATTGGAAATAACCTTGCATCTAATGCGTATGCTACAAGTACAAAAGAAGAAGAGGTTGTTGATTTTGAATTTCCCATTTATAGAAGACTTTTCTTTCACGAAATTTTCAGATTTGACCTAGGGGTTGGTTTATTATTATTCTAAATTCTACATCATTTTCAACTTAAAAATAATTATGAAAAATATTTTTTATACTGTTCTAATGTTATCAGTCCTGATTGGCAGTTTAGGTTGTTATGATTATGAGACTCAATTTGAAGGTCCATATTCGCAAGATTCTGAGTTCATAGAACCAGAACTTCCACGAGAGCTGGTTTATATATCAGGAGGAAATGTATACCTCGCGAATCAATTTGTGACAGATTCTATCATCATCGACAATTCTGGTGAAGTAGCAAGAGCTTCAATCAATTATGAACATTCAAATGTCTTATTTAAAAGGACCGGAGAAAACATTCAAATCTATAATATAGAAGAGGAACGAGTGACAGGAGAAGTGGCTGGAAGTATTGATGCGACTTGGTTTGACTATCATGCAAATAATGAAACCATCTATTATTTGATCGGTGATAATTTGCATACGCAAGGCCCAGAATTATTATCAGAAAATCCTAAAGATTTACGTGATTTCTTTGCCTTCAATATTGATATCATTGGTGCTGTCATTACCAATGTTGGAGATATAATTTACACCTTAAAAGTGTTAGGGGGAAATACCACCTATATCATTCGAACGAATCATCTAAATGAATCACAAAATATTTATGAACGGGTCATTCCAAATGCGGTTCGTTTTATGCGCATCAACTCAAATGATAGTGCTATTTTAGGAACCAGTCAACCCGGAAGTGATATGGTAGAAATAAGACCCAACAATGGTGGCTATGATTGGTTTAATGACTTTCGATTAGGCGTTCCTGGCGAGAATAATAATAGAGGATATTATGTTACCAATAATTTGCTAGGCATTGAGACTCCAAGTGGCGAAGAAATTGAGGTTACTACTGGTCTTATTACTTCTATAGATTTTTAAATTGCGCCTCGTCGTTCCGAAAAAGGTTTGAATTCTAATACGTTTAGATAAATAAAAAAGAAATGAGATATTTAATAATTCTTCTTACCTCCGTTGTTTTTTGCTTTTTAATACCGAATACCTGCGTCGCGCAAGAAGCTGGTAAAATATTAAAAGCAGAAGGTAAAATTCCTAAAGAGTTTATCACACCAAGTTCTAAAAAATTTAAAAAGGAATTAGCGGCCCTAAATAATTCTAAGAAAAAAACCAGCCGTAAAACCAAAAAAGATAAAAAACGATTCATACTAGAATCTAGTTTTGCTATTGATGATATTTTACAAAGTGGACTTGTCTTATTTAATGACCCTGCTTCGAAATATGTCAATGAAGTACTGAATAAACTTCCTATAAAAGACTTTAAATTAAAAAAGAAAAAGCCTCGTGCCTACATCCTCAATAGTCCAGCAGTTAACGCTTTTGCTACCGACCAAGGAATCATTTTTGTGACACTTGGTCTACTTGCCAACTTAGAAAATGAAGCTCAATTGGCTTTTATTTTAAGTCATGAATTAATCCATATAAAAAATAAACATGCCGTTAATACTTTTACTCGTTCAAGAGATATTGACCGAAAAGGAAGTAAAAAAGACAATGTAGATCAGATAGCGGTTGATCGAAAACTATTTAAGAAAAGCCTTTACTCTAGAAAGCTAGAAGAAGAAGCTGATGAGGAAGGTTTGGAAATATTTGCACGAAGCGAGTATGATCCTCAAGCCGTCATCAACACTTTCAAAATTTTACACTACTCCTATTTACCTTACGAAGAAATACCTTTTGATCTTTCTCTATTTGAAGATGCCAATTATCGTTTTTCTCAAAAACTGACATTAGATAAAGTCGCCGATTTATCGCCGATGAAAGTTGATGAAGATGCCGAAAAAAGATCGTCTCACCCTTCGAGTGTCAAACGATTAGAGAAATTACGAAGTAGTGTAGGAAGTACTCCAACGGCTAATAAAAAATCTTTTATTCTTTCAGAAGAAAGATTTAAAAGCATTCAAAAAACAGCAAGATATCAACTACCTTTTTTGGCTTTAGAATCTGAAAATTTTCCAGAAGCCATTTATCTTAGTTATTTACAATTAAAGGAATATCCGAATGATATAGCATTAAAAAAAGTTATTGGTAAAGCACTTTATATGAGTGCAAAAGTCAAAAACTACTATGCCGGAGATCAACTAGGAACACTAGTTTCAGACTATTGGGAATCCGTGGAAGGTGAGTCACAAAGAATTTACCATTTATTAAATAAAATGCCAGAAGATGAACTTGCTATCTTGGCACTCAAATATAATTGGTCTATTCGTAAAGGGCTTGAAAACGACGAAGAGTACCAATTATTATTATCTGATTTGTTCTTAGAATTGAATGATCACTACGAAGATTTATCTAGCTTTTCTACTAAAAATTTACCTAAAAAAATCGAAGAAGTCGAAGAAGAAACGGAAGTCGAAATGGTGGATCAACAACCAGAAGTTGATTCTTCAAGAATTGTAGAAACCATTCCAACTACGATCAACTATGCTTCTTCTAAAAAAGAAAAAATTGAAAAGGTAAACGATGCACTATTGTATTGGAAGTTTTCTTTAGTAGAGGAACAAAAAAACAGCGAATTTAAAACTGCTTATGATGCTGGAAAAGAGGCGTATGAAAAAAGAAAAAAGCGGGAAGCATATTATGATACCAGTGAAGGTTTAAGAGAATATAGACAACGAGTTAAGAAAGAAACTAAAAAAGGAAAATCACTTGGCATTAAAAAATTGGTCGTAGTCAACCCGTTCTATCTTTCGGTTGACGCTAGAAAAAAAGATGCGATTCAATTACTTCGAAGTGAAGAAAAACAAGCCTATTTTAAAGATGCGATCAATCGAATTTCGAAAGTAGCTAAACTCCCAACTACCCTACTAGACGTTGGGAGTCTATCCAGAAATGAATTAGATAAGTTTAACGATATCGCTCAAGTGAATAACTATATCGGACATCAATTTGAACATTATGATATGTCCTTAACGCCAGGTTATCGCCAAAACGAAATTAATGCAATCGCCAAAAAATACGGTACGGATTATTTCTTATGGACGGGTGTCATTTCTTTAAGAGAAAAAAACAATGGAGCTTGGCTTCAAGTTGGTGCTTCGCTCCTTCTTCCGTATTTATTACCACTTACCTTACCAAATGCTATTCGACCAAAGTACGATATGTTGTACTACGCGATTTTATTTGATGTAAAAACTGGCCGTCGTAGTGTGATCAAAATGGAATACTTTGACAAAAAGGATAGTAAGATGATTTTAAATGCACATATTTATGATGTTTTTCATCAGATAAAAAAGAAGG
>CALGJS010000184.1 GCA_937927835.1 uncultured Saprospiraceae bacterium
ACAAAATATAGGGCAAGAAACAGCAACGAATGTCCTTTTGAATTTTGACTATGGAGCGCAAGAAACTCCGAAGCGACTAGCTTTTGTAGATGCCACCGATCCTGACTATAGTGATTGGACGGGAAGATGGAACGTTGGTACTTTGGAACCAGGTATGGCTAAAACATTTTCAGTCGAAGTATTTACTTTATCCGCTGCTGCTCCATCTACCATTCGTACAGCTCGTTTGGTCTCTTTAGATCAGCTGGATACAAATGCTGAAAACAATGAAAACAGTGTTACCATCTTCTTAGATCAAGCCAGCACAAATGAGGCTATTCTTTTACCAGAACCTATTAAACAAGTTCTAAAAGGACAAAATTTATCTCTCGTAACTGTCTTTCCAAATCCTGTTCAGGATCAAGTAACGTTAGTATTAGAAAATGCTAAAGCCCCGATGGAAACGAACATTCAACTATTTAATAACTTAGGGAAACGAGTTCATACGCAGATGACGCTCTTAGATCAAGGCACCAATTTTATTGAAATCAATACCTCGAAATTACAGGAAGGGTTGTATATTGTTATGCTGCCAGAAGGAGGTCAAAAGAAGGCCGCTGGAAGATTTTTAAAAATTAAGTAGTTAGAAAAACTATTAAAATAATAGTAGTTCTTTTTAGAAAGAGTGTAAATTTTTATCTATATTTAGGTTACTATTTTTAACCCATAAAAATCATTTTATATGAACAAGAAAACAAACGGTCAAGATGTGCAACCATTGTTGACTGAAAAAGTGAAAAATGCTTTTAAAGATTTTAACGCATTAACCAGAGAACAGCAATCTGCCATTATGGGAGGTCGTCGTGGCTCTTTTCAAGATAATGGAGTAGGAGAAGACGCTATTTCTGGACCTTAATTAATTTAATAGAAGAAAACCTTAATTTAAAAAGGCTTGCTACATTTTTTTAACCCATAAAAATCATTTTATATGAACAAGAAAACAAACGGTCAAGATGTTCAACCATTGTTGACAGAAAAAGTGAAAAATGCTTTTAAAGATTTTAACGCATTGACTAGAGAACAACAATCTGCTATTATGGGAGGTCTCGGTGGCTCTTTTCAAGATAATGGAGTAGGAGAAGATTTATCTCCTAATCGTGGTTCGGGAGGAGGATCTGTTGTTGGACCTTAAGTAATATGGTTAATAGAAAAAATCTTTACTTAAAAAGGCTTGTTATATTCTTTAATATAAACAAGCCTTTTTTCAATAAATAAATATGAGTGACAATAAAAAAGAAAACACAAATTTTTCCGAAGGTGAATTAAAAATGATCGAAATGATTAGAGAAAAAGCTAAAGAAGACATGGATTTTCGAGAAAAATTATTGAATAATCCTGAAGAAGCATTAAAAGAATTTTCAGGATACGAAAACGAAGAAGAGTGAGTAAAATTTATCTAGTAGGTTTAGGAGTAAAAGCCGGTATCCAAATTACTTTAGAGGCTATCCAAGCCATAAAGCGAGCAGACAAAGTATATACTATTCATAGTAGCGATGAATTTAAACAGGATATCAAAAAAAAATACAATGATCATCTAATTGATTGTGCCAGCTTTTTTGAAGGTGAAAAGGAACGAGCGGATGTCTTTAGAAAAATAGCTAAAACGATCATCAAAGAAGCAACAGAAAATGAAAATATAAAAATTGCTTTTGCGGTGATGGGGAATCCGCTATTCTTAGTTTCTGCTTGTGAATATTTGATCGCAGCAGAAGAAGATTATGGGATTTCTCTAGAGGTGATTTCAGGTGTTAGTACTTTTGATACCGTTTTATCAGATTTGAAAATAGATGTCGGTTATGGTGCTTCTATGTATGATGCAACTTTATTTCTTAGTAATAATGTAGTTCCTGTTACGAATATTCCTTTGCTTTTATTTCAAATTGCTACAACGAATAATACTATTTTAAATAAAGGAGATATTCCAACTAGCATTCTACAACCACTAATAGAAAAGTTGATTGTTCATTATGGAGCAGCGCATGAGGTTGTTTTTGTGACTTCAAGTATTCACATATTTATGACCCCTAAAAAAATAAAAATTAAATTGAAAGATGTTTTAGATTCAAAGGAAATTTCACTATTTGATAGACCGACTTTGTATGTACCGCCTTTAAAAGAACTTTATAAAGTAGAAGGAAATTATAGAATAACTTCTTTAGATTAGATAATACAACACCACCAGAATAAAATTAAATTCACTGATTTTTTATTATAGAAATGTTGAATCGCTGAGTTTTATTCAACGATTCAACATTTCAACAACTCAACCTCCTAGTACTCATGCTTTCCACGATTCCAGCCCTTCACGCCCAAAAATTTCACACCATCCTCAGCAGCTGGTTCTTCCAATTGCGTACCCATACTGTCGTTCCAACGATTCAGGTAACCGAATAATGCGACCACACCCAAGATCTCCACAATCTCACCTTCGTCCCAATGCTTACGTAAATTATCTGCAATCTCATCCGTCACTGAATTAGGAACCGTAGAAGCAGCAATGGCAAAATCAAAAACCACTCGTTCCGCATCCGTAAAAGCAGGATAAGTTTTATATTCCCAAATATGGTTGATCTTATCTTGTTCAGAACCGTATCGCTCTGCCGCTCGGATCGCGTGCGCTTCACAATAACGACATCCCGCAGTCATACTAGACAAGTACGCTAGCAATCTTTTAAGACCACTGGTTACCCGTCCCTTATTTTCCATCACCGCCTTATTCATTTCCATAAAAGCATAAGCAATCCGTGGACGATGCATCATGGTAAATAAACTATTCGGCGTAAAGCCCAAAGTCTCTTGGTAAAAATCTGCCATCTCCGCAGTTTCCTTATTCGCATTGCGATCCAATGGAGATACTAATGGTTTTTTCATTTTATTTATAATTTAGTTTTAAATTCTATTTTCTATTTTACAAAATTGATTGTTCTTATATAACAATCAATAACTTGCCTATCTGTAGATTCATCAATCATTTTACCGTAAAAGATATACACGGTTGAAGAACATTATTAATTATTCATTAACTAATTATTCATTATAAAGAATCAAAATCCTCGCGCATCATCATCTCCTCTCACATCCGCTGCTCCTTCCCAACGTCCGTCTGCTCGTTTGAGGATGGCTTCTACGCGGCCAAAGTTACTTCTTTGTTTTAGGTTGTGTCCTTTTTC
>CALGJS010000185.1 GCA_937927835.1 uncultured Saprospiraceae bacterium
AATAATCTTTTTGACCATAAACCAGAAGTCTTTTTGAGTGAACTTACGTTGCGCTAAAAATCTACTGATCTGGTCATGACTGTATCCATTATCAAGCATTTGTGATAATCCCGTAGCTGTTACCAATTGGAAAGAAGCTAATAGAAAGTCACTGTAGATGTCTAATATTTCTGGGTGTTTCATCTTGCTAAGATTTTGGATTTTAAAACCCTAATCTAGCAAAAAATCACCCTTCTTAATATTTTTTTGCTAATAAAGAAAAATTTGACCTGCGAAAGGTCAGTTAATAATGAATAATGGCTCTTCTGGCGTGTGTATTAAATGAATAAAATTATCGATATCTTTTAATCGATCACTTCTTTGATAAAATGTAGGAAGGCTAATCGGGAGACACGGGCGGAGGCGAGCATTTCGAGGTGGAGTTGAAAAATTTCTCGCTCTTCGGGCGTCATATCTTTTTTAATAAATAGCAGGGTATCTTGATCGAAAGCCATATGGGTGTGGGCGATCACGTGAATTTCTCCTTGGACGGTAATATTACCTGCCATAAAATCATTTACTTTATCCACATCAAATTTACCTTTGGCATCAATAAATTGGGATATCTCTCCGTTTAGCGTAGTAACTTCTAGGCTGGAAAAGTCTACGGCGGTTTCCTTGATGGTCCCGACCATTTTACGAAGTTTATCTTTAAAAGCGGACATAGGTTTTTTGGTTTTGAAAAATATTCATTTGGTTAAAGGTAAGAAAGTAAATCCTCAAAATTGACACATTGAAAAGAAAAACTACGTAATAAGAGTAGTAATATTGATTAAGTGAATACTCAATATTAATGATTTCAATCTAGAAATCATTTACATTAACGCTGGATTGGCACTATTACTAATTATTTCACCATAAATTCAGCAACATTTTTGCTCTGAATAGCATTTGAATAAAAGCAAAAACGCCTAAATACCTTTTTTAAGCATGGATGAAAAATCGTTTATAAAACAACTGTACGACCAACACCGGAATACCAAACCGGGGATTCACCTGAGTACGGTCGGAGAATTGGCCAATGGGTTAATGAAATTATTATTCCCTACCTTATGTGATAGGATGTATGAAAATGAAGATGATTTTGCGGTAGATTTTTTAAAATTAAAAACGCAGCTTCTCCAATTATTAAAGAAGGTACCAAATCCAAAAGTCTCTGCTGAAGAAATTCAAACAAAATTTATCGAGAATTTACCAAGCTTAATGGCTGCGATGGAAGCGGATGCCGATGCTATTTTAGCAGGTGACCCAGCGGCAGTTGACCGAGTAGAAGTGATTAGGACTTATCCGGGATTTTATGCAATTGCTATTTATCGAATTGCCCATCAGTTTTGTAGATTAGGTACGAATTATATTCCTAGAATGTTGACAGAATATGCGCATACTAAAACAGGGATTGATATTCATCCAACTGCTAAAATCGGTCCTCGGTTTTGTATTGATCACGGCACCGGAGTAGTCATCGGAGAAACCGTAGAGATCGGGGCAGATGTAAAATTATATCAAGGAGTTACTTTAGGTGCACTCAGCGTTAGCAAGGAAATGGCAAAAACAAAACGCCATCCAACAATTGGTGACCGAGTCATCATCTACGCGAATGCAACCATTCTTGGTGGCGATACCGTTATTGGATCTGATAGTATAATCGGCGGTAACGTATGGATCACTAGAAGTGTAGCAGCAGGTTCTCGAGTTTATTATCGAGAAGGGAAAGAGAAGGTGATTGTGGAGCAGAAAAGGAGTGTTTAATTAACTTTGTCTAGTCAATTAAGTGAATTCACATCAACAAAATATCTCTTTCATAATCGATTGTTAATTAGTGAACTCGTTAATCGGTCTCTTCTTACGCAATACTAGCGCAACAAAAAATCCAGATTATTAAACAGTCCAGCAGAAAAGGTGAAGCAAATTCAACTTCAATTTCAAGCGCAAAAACAATTTGGCAATGTTCAATTAAGTGTGTCTCTTTCTTCCCGCGCCTATAATCCTAAAGGATGGCCAGCGCTCAGACACACTTGAGGAAACATCCTCTTTCAAATTGTCAAACCATTATTCCAAGTAAGGTAACTTCTATTCGATTGATCCCTATTATTTAGTTTATTTCTCTTCCAATAATTTTTGATGTAAATCGAATAATAATTTTTATTCAATATTTCAAATACCTCTCCTATTCTATACGCTGTTTTTTCATTCCTTTTTTCTAAAAAAAATTATTCCAATCTCATTTTTTATTTTTTACAAAAAAAAAGAGGAGACCGAAACGGCCTCCTCCCACTTAATCAGAAAAAAATACGAATTAGTTAATTTTTACAAATTGTAGTGGTTGTTCATTTACCGTTGCTCCTACTAATTGTACATAGTAAGTTCCTGTGGTTAATGTTGAAATGTCCAGCGTAAACTGGTTGACACCACTAAAAGTATTCACTGGAATATCTAACTGTAACTGTCCAGTAATATTGAATACTCGAATAGAAAGCGCTGCTTCTACATCTGCATCAAATGCTAAAT
Organism: uncultured Saprospiraceae bacterium; assembly: GCA_937927835.1. GTDB lineage: Bacteria > Bacteroidota > Bacteroidia > Chitinophagales > Saprospiraceae > JALZUU01. The sequence goes on from CALGJS010000185.1 coordinate 2,548, forward strand.
TAATAGTTTCAACTGCTGGGTTAGGATATAATTCCTGATCTGCAATCGTCATTGGTACTTGAGAACGTGATGCTGCACTTGAAGCAAAAGAAGAAATAGGATCCACTGTAAAAGCAGCTTCATCATCTTCTTGAGGTGAGACACCGTTACCATTACCCGGTGTGGAGTCATCATCCGATTCATTTACAGACAATACTTCTACAAACTGTACAATTGACTGGTTGTCGACTAAAGTAAATAATACTAGTTCCAATTCAGCCGTTTCACCTGCCGCTAAACTTGGGATAGACCATGTTTCAAAGAACAAGTTATAATCTCCTGTAGTTTCTGCATGTCCTGTATAAACCATACCATCAGGTAATCCTGCAGCAATATCAATATCAGTTGCTTCATCCGGTCCATTATTAGTAACAGATACCGTGTAAGTTACATTTTCGTAAATGTCATAAGTCGTTTGGTCGGCGCTTAAAGACAACTCTAAGTCAATATTTCCTTCGCCAGTTCCACCGAATTCAGAAATCGTTACTGCCGCTTCGTCATCCTCCTGAGGAACATTGGTGTCATTATTATCTGGGGTAGAATCTGTATCATCTCCTCCAGCAGAAATTACCTGAACAAAGTTTACAATATCCACTCCTTCTACTAAGGTAAATAGCGTCAATTCTAATTCAGCAGTTGCACCTGGAGCTAAATCACCTACATTCCATTCTTCAAAATATAAGTTGTAATCTCCTTGTGTTACTTGATCATCGGTATAAACCATACCACTTGGTAACCCAGCTGCTACCACAACATCCGTGGCTGTTTCAGATCCATCATTTGTTACAGAAATGGTATAGTCCACTTCTTCGTAACGCTCGTAAGTAGAACTAGCTACGGTAATATCTAGATCTAAATCAATTCCTTGACCAGCAGCATTTCTTACTACTGCAATTGGGTTTGATAAGCTGAAACATCCGACCAAGTCATTTGCGTTTGCACCAGCAGCTAAACCTTCGATTCCATCTTCGTAAGACAGGTGCCATACTAAGCATGTTCCAGGTCCTGCTCCGTCAAAATCAACTACACTTGGCATCGGTGGTAAGCCTAAGATTGTTCCGTCTTCATCCGTTACTAACCATTGGCTGTTCGCTCCACCTGCATTCGCTAAGGTAATTGAACCAGGTGCAATATTATCTGCCACACCATCTCCTACTGTAAATTCAAATGGTCCACCGAATAAGGCGCCACCATTGGTGTTACATCCGTCAGCAGCAGTTCGTACTACTGTAATTGAATTTGATAAAGAGAAACATCCTTCTAATTCTGAAGCATTCATTCCTGGTGCTAATCCTTCTAAACCATCTTCGTAAGATAGGTGCCAGATTAAACAAGTTCCATATCCTGCTCCGTCAAAATCAACTGCGCTTGGCATCGGTGGTAACCCTAAAATATATCCATCGCTATCTGTTACAACCCATTGGCTGTTCGCTCCTGTGTTATTTGTCAAAGTAATAGATCCAGGTGTGATATTATCTGCCACACCATCTCCTGCTGTAAATTCAAATGGTCCACCTGCTAAGGTTCCACCTGCTACATCACATGCCGCAGTTCGTACTACTGAAACAGGGTTTGACAAACTAAAACAACCTGCTAGATCGTTTGCATTTTCGCCACCTGCTAAGCCTTCGATTCCGTCTTCATAAGATAGGTGCCATACTAAGCATGTACCAGGTCCTGCTCCGTCAAAATCAACCACACTTGGCATCGGTGGTAAGCCTAAAATTAAGCCGTCTTCGTCTGTTACTATCCATTGAGAGTTGGTGCCAGAGTTATTTGCTAAGGTGATAGAAACAGCTGCGATATTATCTGCAACTCCGTCACCTACTGTGAACGCAAATGGTCCACCTGTTAATGTTCCGCCTGCTGCATCACAGGTTGCTGTATTTTCTTGACAGATAGTGGTATTAGCAGAAGCAGTCCAAGAAGAAGAACTTTCTCCAGAACCAGAATAAGCCAAAGATTCTGTAGAAGCAAAAGCCGGTACAAAATCTCCTGTTGTCCATATTCCAGCAGCAACAGCGACTGAAGATCTTTGGTGTCCAGTAGAACCCCATTCTACATAATCAACTAAAGCAGTAGGGCTGCCAAAAGAACTGGTCGTATATAATCCCATTTCTCCATCATCTCCTTCGACCACATTAAAGTCATTTACAGTTAGGATACCTCCTGGTTCCAAAGCAGTGTTTCCACACTCTAAGTTGGAACTACTGATCTGCTGATAAGAGGGGAAATCACATAACCAATACCCAGAGACATCTACGGTAGTAGTACCAATATTTTTTAATTCAACGGTTCCACCAGGAAGGATTTCATTAATAACCACTTGTGCGTGGCTGTAATTTGTAAAAAATAAGGACATCAATACGATCAGCCACGGAATCGTCCTGGACTTTTTTCGATTGACTGAAATGGGGTTTGCTAAGTTTTGGATCATAAGGCAATGGTTTGGTAGCGTTTTATTTATTGACACGCTTTTGTTATAAATTAAATTTAGAAAATAGTCTCTCAGGGTGAATGGAGACCATTCGCCGAAAGAATTCGAAAACAAGTAAATTGAAGAAGTTTTTGAGTTATATACTTATTACCAGTACTGTTATTATTGAAAAAGGGTTGTCTCCATTTTTTTT
>CALGJS010000186.1 GCA_937927835.1 uncultured Saprospiraceae bacterium
TGTATCATAATACTACTGTGATGAATCTTCAAAAGTTAGTACAAGAAAAATAAAAATTGTTATAATTTACTCATGTCTCCGATACCAATAAACGGAGACCAGTAGAAAGGGTGTGCATCGACATGCGTGGTTTGTTCATCATTTATATAATCCAATTTTGCTTGCCGAAGTGCAGCATCTTTGGTCAGTCCTTGATCAAGGTATTTATAAAATGAGATCATGATATCTTTGGTACATTTATCTTCTACGCTCCACAAAGAAGTGATAATACTTTTTGCGCCAGCATAGGTAAAACCACGCGCTAGGCTAATAATACCTTCTCCTTTTTGCAGTTCTCCAATACCAGTTTCGCAAGCAGAAAGGACGACCATATCTGCGTTGAGTTGCAGAGTGTAGAGATCTCGCATGTAGACAATTTCATTTTCTATGCTGTCTTTTTGAACGGTAAAGGCGAGGTAAGAAAAGTTTCCGGCTTGGTCATTTGCTTTACCGTGGGTTGCCAAATGAATAATTCTATAATTATCCGCTTGGTCCAAAAAGTTTTCTTCGGTGGCCTCCTTTTTATAATAAACATCTCCGCCGATAATTTTTTGAATTCCATACACTTCTTCTCCCGTGTTCGGTAATGGTTTTAAATCATCAATTTCATTTTCTCCAATAAAACGGGAAATACTATCAAGCATGGTCGAAGCTGCTTCAAAGAACGGAGCAAAAGCTAGTAGTTGTTTTGATGTTTCAAATTTATGTTTTCGCTCCATCATTTGCTTCAACAAAGTGGTGGAATAAGAATAACTAATTTGTTTATCTTGAATGAGATATTGGTGTTTTTTAAACCGTTGGGCTTTAGCTACGGGCTCTACTAGCAATGCTTCAAATGGAAGGTAGCCTAAAACGCCATCAGGAATAATAATGAGTTGGCTTTTGAGATCTGCCGCGATGGGGGCAATCAACTTATTATACAAATTATGCGCAACCTCACAATACGTTTTGATTTCCATTTGAAATTCATCTGCTTCATTAGAATTCCGAAAATCTTTGACCCATTGCTCTAATGGAAAATCTTTTTTTACTTCCACTACTTTTGCCTGATCTTGATTAATCACCAAAATAAAAATAGATTTTTCGCCAACGAAATATTCGATCAGTGTTTGATCTTTTGACAATACTTTTTGCTGAACCTCGTCTACCGTAATGGTATTTAAATCAAATTTAAGTTGAAAGTATTCAGGATAATTTGTCTCAAATTTATTTTCCAATAATTGATATGCCTGACGTAATTCTAACAACTTGGTAGATAGGGCCAATAATTCAGTATTCGTTTCGGAAGAACCTGTCAACAATAGGCTTTCCCTTTCCTTATACAAAGAATTGATTTGCAACTTTAGCTCCTGTTCCTTTACAATCAAGCTATCCGGGATGCCTGCAAAATTGAGTGCATTTGAATGCTGGAGCGCTTCATGCAATAAAGCTGATTTGGATTTTTCGCAAAGGTCAAATATTTGATGGATGTATTTGGGATCTTTGGTTTGTTCAAATAATTGATGGTTAAGGGTTATATAACCTTCAAATATTTCCAAGTTATTTTCCGAGAGGATAACTTTTGAAGCTAAATCAATTCGGCTGCTTTTTAGAAAATCATGCAGCAATATGCTTTCTTCGTATAAGGTTTCTGCTGAATGCAAATAAGAAATATCATTTTTATGATTACCCCATTCTGTATATAGTTTAGCTTTTAAACTTAGTACCTCCAATAAAAGCGCTTTATTAGGATTGTCCAAAAACCCTTTTTTAGGTTCGTAATTAAAAAGTGTGAAAATTTTGCCAAAACAACTATCTGATACTTCGTAAGCCATTTCCTTTCTATAAGCCTCGGCTAAATTACGGTAACAACGTATTTTTCCAAAGCTATCCTCCACTTTAGAAAGATCATAATTGCTCAATGCTTTTTTAGCCATATTTTTAGACAAAGATAAGCTGTCAATTGCTAAATATACCGAACTAAGATTCATATAAGTATGACCCACAAAGTAAGGTTCTAACTCATTTAACTGTTCATAAAGTTGAAGTGCTTTTTCTGCATACGCTATCGCTTCTATATATTTTTTATCCTTTTCAAGCATCATGACGATACTGCCATATGCATAAGCTAAATTTCTATCATCCTTTGATTTTACGTAGCCTTTTTCGAGATAATCGATATATTTTTTATAATAAAAAATAGCTTTCTCATAAGATTGATTAACTAAATAGGAGCTGCCAATATAAGAATATATGGTTCCTATAAAATAATGCGATTCTCCCAAATGCTTTTGGAGAATGTCCAACCCTGGTAAATAGCAATTTATGGCTTCCCCATAATTACCCAACCCATTGTGAGCTAATCCCAAATTCACGATTGCAAATCCTGAAACACGATGATCTTTTCCATACACTTTTACGGCAAGCTGATATTCTTTCTCTCCTGCTACTTTAGCTTTCTCAAAACTCCTTTGATAACCATATACGATTGACAGTTGATATAAAGAACCAATCACAATAGAATCAGCGTGGATTAATTCTGCCGTTTCAACTGATTTTTCAAAATTAATCATTGAATTTTCTAAATCGGATTTAGAATAAAAGTAGTCCTTACCTTTTTCATAGTAATTAAGACTTTCAGATCTTTTCAATTTTCGAAATAACCTTTTAGATGGGGTCTCTAGCGTTTCATAAATTTGCTCTGCCAGTTTTATCGAATCCAAAGCCATATCGAATTTTGCATTCGATAGCGATGAGTCAGCAGACACTAACAATTTATGAATATGAATAACTTTATCCGTCTGATCCACTTGAGAGATCAAAGCAAAAGGAAAGAGTATAAATACCAGGATAGGTAAAGATAGACGCATAAACATAAGAATCGGTTTTTGGTGTTGTATGTCTAAATTTGCAATTAAGGCGTCTCTATAGCTGCGTAAGTTAAATAACTTATGCTGAAACGCTCAAAAGATGATTAGAATTAACATAATTTTAGCTTTAAATCGAGAAATTATTAACTTTGATTAGAATTTATTCTCCATTTTCATAACGGTTCCTCCAAATCAGGTACATACTAATGAGTAAAGCACAATACACTGATAGTCAGGTTATAGAGATGATCAATAAAGGCGGTCCTCCTCGCAATGAGGCGCTGCGATTTATTTATACCAGCTTTCGAAACAGCGCGAAAGCGATCATGGTCTCTGCGGGTGCAAATGCTCCTGATGCAGACGATGCCATTCAGGAAGCAATTGTCGTTTTGGACAATAGTATTCGTAATGGGAAATATCAAGAAGCTAGTAATTTAAAAAATTATTTTATTGGTATTTGTAAAGGCCGAATTTATTCAAATAAACGAAGTACCAAACGAATTAACTGGACGGATGATAATTTAAAAATGGACGGAATAGAAACACAAGAACCCGAAACCTTGATGCTAGAAGAAGAACAAAAATCAATTCTTAATAACATCTTGAATATGTTGGATGAGAAATGTAGAGACGTTTTACGTTTATATAAACTTTCTTATGCCATGGATGAAATTGCCGCAGAGACCGATCTTGGCAATGCCAATAATGCGCGTCAATGGGTCTATAAATGTCGCAAACGATTAACCAAACTTGTTTCCCAAAATCCTTCTTTTCTCAATTATTTTAAAAGTGAATGAGCGATCCCGTCAGGGCCGAGTATGACGATACTCGAAGCGAATGAACTGCTAAGCGGACGGGATAGCTAAAATGAAAGGACTTGAAAGCCTGGCTTTGCCGGCAGTAAGTTATCTATCTATTTTCAAACAACTTCGACGAATAATAACATGGATAAAAATTCTACCTACGAACAAATTGAAGCCTACTTGCTTCAAAAAATGTCAAGTTCTGAACGAACGAAATTTGAGGCGGATTTGCTAAGCAATACTGACTTGGCCAAGCAATTCCAAGAACAAGAATTGGAACATAAGATGATGGAAACCCTTGTCGAAAAAGATTTATTAAAAAATCTAAAACAATGGCAATCCGAAGAGGATGCCGTGGTCGATACGCCTACAAAAATAAAAAGTATCCCTGCTCCGATTCCACTCTACCGCCGTCGGTCTAGCTGGGCAATTGCGGCCTCTATTCTCTTATTGCTTTCGGCCGTTTTTTGGATGAATCAAAAAGCGGAGACAGATCTGCCTATCGTAGATGTTGATCCTAAAACCAATCCGCCAACAGAAATCCCTACAGTAGAAACTACTACACCAGAAGATCCACCAAAAGAGGAAATGGTCACCAATGAAACACCGAAAACTGAAAAAGAAAAAATTGAAAATATAACACCGAAAGTCGAAACACCGAAAGTTGAAAAACCAACCGTAAATTATATCGCTTTAGCAAATAACTATACGGATCCGATTCGCTTTAAAACCAATATTCGTGGAGAAGCCAGTGAATTAAATAATTATAAAGAGGCATTAAGTTACCTAGAGCAAAAAGAATTTGAATTAGGGATTGCTAAATTATCTGAATTATTAACGACTACGCCCAATGAAAATATTAGATATAATCTTGCACTGGCCTATTACCAACAAAAAAAGTTTGCCCAAGCCATTCCATTTTTTACGGAAGTAATTAAAAATGAATATCTACAGATGGATCAAGCGCAATGGTTTTTAGCACTTTCTTATTTGCAAGTTGAATCTATTGAAAAAGCTCAGGAAATATTATCAGAAATATTGGCCGATCCGGATCATCCGAAGTATAAAAAGGCGGTGGCCTTGAAGAAGGAGCTTGGATTTTGACTATCTATTGTGAAGGCAGAGAGTGTTGTGATGGCTAGAATTTCTAGTCTAGCTATTTTTTGCTTGTAAAGCTGTTTCTACACCAGGAGGCTTGCCTACCGGAAGGTAGGTGTAAACTAGCGTCTTTTATTTTTTTATTTCTTTTATTTTGCGGTTTTGGCTTGTGGTGTCATAGCAGTGCTGGAGAAATGATTTTATATTGGTAAAAAAGCAAGCTTAGATCATACTGATTTCAAACAAAAAAGGTCCTTACATTTCTGTAAGAACCTTTTTATTTGTAGCGGAGGCAGGA
>CALGJS010000187.1 GCA_937927835.1 uncultured Saprospiraceae bacterium
CCGGCAGGATAAATATGTACGGACATAATTCCTAGGTGTTCTTCGTTGAAGCGAGTCAACTGGCCACGTTCGATTATCTTTCCGGTCATGTCAATGATTTCCGTTGGGATAATTAATTCATCACTAAAACCAATGGCTTTAATCTGTACAAGACCCGTTGTTGGATTTGGATTCATTTCGATTCGCTGGCCAAAAACGGTCGTTTGAACATCTACGGTCATATCCACCGTTACCTGTTCAGAAGCAAGACATTCTTCACCATCGAGTACCACAACATTATAATCACCTTCTGGTAGATTTTCAAATATTGGACTATCTTGGTAATTACTTCCTCCATCAATGCTGTATTGTAGTGGTGTAAATGGGGATTCTGCCGTGATGGTAATAGAACCATCTGCCGCTCCACCCACACTAACATTTTCTACTGCCGCTGTAAAACTCAAGGTACAAGTATTGATCGTTACCATTAGTTCGATGATACAACCCTGCTCATCTCGAATTACAACTTCGTAATCTCCACCAGCTAAGCCATTGAAGAAAGGAGTAGTTCCAAAACTAGCACCACCATCAATACTATATTCTATAAGACCAACAGAGCTATTGGCACTGATAAATAAAGAGCCATTATTCGCACCCGGTGCTGATTCTTTGTTGGTACCAACTTCGGCTTCTAAAGAACACATAAATGGTAGACAGAAATTAGTAGTACTTATTTGACCAAAGTTATCTCCTCTAGCTAAAACAAAACCATCATCTGTTCGTAATTCGAAAAAACCTTCACCGAACCCACAACAAAGACCATCTCCTTCTGAATCAAAAAAGTTGATCGTAAAACAATCTTCTGGCATACAAAGGCTTTCTGTTATAGTTGATCCATCCGGTGCATTTGGATAAGTTCCTCCACGATGAATCGGCACACCATCTAAATCCAGAATCTCCCATGAAGATTCTTCAGGAAAGTTATCCAATTGAATAAACAATTCTAAAAAGATACCTTCTAAGATTACTTCGAAATCACGGCTATAGACATCATTTTCTGCTTTTTCATCCGCTACTCCATTAGGCTCACTTACGGTAAAAGAAACGGTATTCGTTCCATCAACCAATCCATCTAAAGTTACCGCTACAAAATCTTCTTCGCCAGTAGCCAAGTTTCCAGTCCAGTCAACACTTGTGCCGGTACCTCCGTTAATGGTATAGGTAATTACCGCACTGACCAAATCCTCTGTACCTGCATTTGAAAAAACCAATTCTACGTCTCGAGAAGCATCACAAACCTGTAATTCTAATCCATTAAGACCTTCAGCAGCCACATCGAAACGAGGTATTTTTTCAACATTGGTTCTTAAGGTATCATTAAAAACATTTTCATCAACCTCTAAATCTGTAAATAATTTGAATTCATAATTTCTAACCTCTGACATATCTACCGTATTGGCAAACGTATAAGTTAATGTACTGTCAGGCTGTAAGGTTTCTGGAATTTGTATTTTTTCAATTAAGTTACCATCCATTAAAAATCCAATTGAAAAGTCTGAAACAGGGTCTAATCCAGCATTGATAAATCTACCAGTTACCACTTCAGCAGCAGTCAAATCATTCGCAGCCACTGGTGTAATCAGTGCTTGTGCTGCCAAATCAAATGTATCTTTACGCAAAATAAAAGATGCAATTTTTGTGGTCCAATCACCATTAGTACCAGCATATTCGTTGGTAAACCAAAAAGTAGCTTGATCAATAGGATCAACGGTCAATGCCGCATAATCACCCCAACGTTGTGAGCCATTCCAAGATTGACCTTCACCAATTACTAGTTCCCCTAAAGACATTTCCCCTAAAGGATCTGAAGCTCGACGTCCCGTAATGGCTGAAGAAGGAAAGGTTTCATCAGTAGCATCACCGATCAAGGTATATCCCATTGCAATATTTCCAGCACCATCCATCGCAATAGCTCCCATAAAACGACTACGACCATCCGGTGCATAGGTTCCTTCTTGATAAACAGACCAATCCTGACCTGCTGTTCTTCGTAATTCTATCCAACGAACACCCGCTTGGTTTCCACCAGTCACATCAACGGAGAAGTTTAGCACAATCGTCTCATGAGAAATGAAATTTCGGTATTGTGGACGAAACATAATTACCTGCTGTAAGGCAGACATAGACTGTCCACTCGGTTGTTGGATACAATCAAAAATATTTCCACCAGGACAAAGGTCTGCATCGAAAGCAGCCGTTGGGATTTGAATCGGTCCATTAACACTTGTATTACCAGGAACATTAAAATCTGGAATAAATTCAAAAATTTCTAGTCGATCTTCTCCTACTCCCCAAGCATCATCCACCAGTCTTACAGCCATCATATGTCGGTCTGTGGGAGGTAAAATATCACCATCCCAATGAATGGCACTTGCTACTTGAAAAGCATTGGTGCCTCCAAACTTAGGCATTCCGAGTATTCTTTGAAAATTTAAAACAGGGTTACCAGCAAGCATCGCTTCTCGATCCAATACATACGTAGGAATCTCATCGTCCGTAAATTCATTGGTGGTAATAAAATATCCATTAGGCCAGATGGCAAGCTTTGGATAATCAGGCAAGCCTGGCGTATTTAATTTATAGGCAGTATACTGACCCGTTGGATCATCTGTATCAGAAATGGCTATCAACATAGAAGTAAAGTCATTGCCAAATTCTAATAAAACCCACCGTTCTGCCAAATGGTCCCAAAGAATCATTGGGTCACCCGCTCCTGAGCTATTAACCGATCCCCAAAAGCCACTTGAGGAGAAAGGCCCCTGAACGGTGTTACCGTCTTTATCTGTAATTAGAAGAACAGAGCCACCACCATTTGTCATTTGTACAAAATGATTATTACCAACTGCTCCAACTGGATCTGGAGGTAATGAACCAGAATTTCCAATATTGATTCCATCACGGTCAACCAGCAATTGTATCTGGTCACCATTAGCTGTTAGGGTAGCATTTTGACGAACTGGATCTCCACTTAGCGGCAAAGCATTAGGGTTAACATTCTGCATTACGGTATTGCCTTTAAAATTGCCGATCTCTTTTGGCCAATTTTTCTTTTTCTCATCCTTTTTAGGATTTCCGTTAGTAGTAAGAAAATCAATTTCTCCTAAAGGAGCAGTTTGTCCCAAATAAACACCTTGGGATGCCTGAACGGTAAAGTCGTTCTGAGCGTAGGTTAAACTAAATGCCAGCAAAAAGGACGTCATTGCCAACACCATTTTTTTTAGTGTAATGGTAAAATTCATGTAATGATGTTTTTGAAGTTGTGAGAGGATTTTGCAAAAAGGATTAAGCGCCTTGCAATAAACAGCTTTTATCACTAAAAGTTGCTTAAAACAATGGATAAAGGTAGGGAAATTCAAGCCTAAATTCTGGAGAAAGGAGCGCTTTCTATGTCTCTTGCTAGTCAATATCTTTATTTGGCAAGATTTTTTGGCCAATAGATTTTTCAGGATCTGTGAACCTTCCCTTGTAATTAAGGGTTACATAGATTAGCTTTGCAGCTTGAATACAGAAAAATAGTAACAATATGGCAATTATTATCACAGACGAGTGCATCAATTGTGGCGCTTGTGAACCAGAATGTCCCAATAATGCGATCTATGAAGGTGGTGTGGAATGGGCAATCGCGGATGGTACGGGCGTAAAAGGTACTTACACGATCGAAACAGGTGAAGAAGTGGACGTAGATGCCCAACAGGCACCTGTTGAAGAAGACTATTACTTTATTGTACCAGATAAATGTACGGAATGTAAAGGGTTCCATGAAGAACCTCAATGTGCAGCAGTTTGTCCAGTTGATTGTTGTGTTCCTGATCCAGACCGAGAGGAAACGGAAGAATTGCTTTTGGCTCGAAAGGCGAGGTTGCATATATAGGAAAATTGAACTGAAAAACCTGGGCCGTTTAAATACATACCCACCCAGCGACGTAAAAAAAACGTAGAGATAAGGCGGTGCCGTTATCTCTACGTTTTTTTTTACAACCCTTCCAATCTCCCCTCCAATTCTCTTTTTCGCCATAAACGTGCTGCGCCGACCATGATTCTTTCTGCTACATCGGCAGCGGTTCGATTCTGATATGCTTCTAAATCAGTTCCTTTTACCCAATCGTTAAAAGCACCCATAGACGGGCCACACCAAATTTGCATGTCGGATTTACGATCCATGGCTCCAGCGTTTGCCCAGTTGGATGAAAGTCCTAGATACCAACGGAAGATCAACGCCATTTTTCTTTTAGGATTATCTTTGGCTCGTTCGATTTGTACGGGATCCCGTTCATTAAAAAAGTCGATACATCCTTGCCAGATTTCTTCGAGTGGTTTTTTGAAAATTTGTTTTTCTAATTTCTCTCTTTCTGCTGTTGGGATTTCATCGATAGAATTATATCGTTTATAATAATCGTATAATTTTTTGGCTCTAGGTCCGAATAAGGTTCCTCTTTTTAGGACTTGTAATTCTACGCCCATTTCAAACATATCACTTGCTGGCGCCATCATTACATCTGTGGCAGCGACCGTTGCTAACAATTGTCTCACATGCTCGCTGGTACCTGCTTCTACACAAGCTTGGTTGACAGAACCGGTAACGATATAAGCAGCTCCCATCATAAAAGCACCTAATGCTGACTCTGGCGTAGAAATTCCACCAGCTGCTCCGATTCGGATCGGTTGAGCAAATTGATGTTTGGCTTGTAACTCATCTCGTAGTCGGGTAATCGAAGGTAGTAATGCTACCAAAGGACGGTTGTCTGTGTGTCCTCCTGAGTCTGCTTCGACAGTAATATCATCTGCCATCGGAACGCGAGCAGCGAGTGTAGCTTGCGCTGGTGTAATTTTTCCAGCAGCTAATAATTCATCTAAAAAATTCTGCGGAGCGGGCTGCATAAAACGCGCCGCTACTTCTTTTCGAGAGACTTTGGCGATTACTTTATT
>CALGJS010000188.1 GCA_937927835.1 uncultured Saprospiraceae bacterium
ATACATGCTTGCTCCGTCCCAGGTAAAAGGCCTTCAAAATAGAGATTATTGGCACCAGCAAAGGTTTGAAAATCTACGTAGGCGCCACTTTGTGTGGCACATTCATTGGCAAAATAATTTATCGGTCCCAAGTTAGAAGTATCGAAAAATATACTATCCGATTCACCTTCTAAAATATTAAAGACTAAGGTATCAGTGATCTGCTGACAAACCACATCAATTAATAAGGTATCGGCACAATCTTCTAGGAAGTTATAAGCGACAAAAACATGATTTCCGATTGGGAATTCAAATCCTGTTTGAGAAGGATCTGAACTAAATTCTGGTAGCGTAGCAGCGGTCAGACCTGTATTTATTTCCGTCCAAGACAACCATCCTAATGAGTCAGGTGCATTGGTCGTTTGAACTTTAAAATTCATATTATCAAATGTCCAAAGTGCTCCACTAAGCAGACTTAAGCTATCTGCCAGTGCATTCGGTGAATCAGCAATAAAATTATTAAATACCAATCCATTTACTTCCCAAGAATCAACATTTATTGGATAATTGCCTATTCCTAAGACATCATAGGCAGCAATGGTTCCAACACCACAAGGTGATAAATTACCATTATAAGGAACCCCATCAAGGGTATATTCGTATTCTCCCGCGAATTCGTATTCGATGGGAAGACACTCAATAATGCCTGACTGGCAGTTCTCGGTGGTTCGAAGAAGATTGTTTTGATTGAAATCTGGGCAGTCTTGCGCAGATAAGGATCCGGCTAATAGCAGGAAAATTGACAAAAAGGTAATCGTGTCAAAAAATTTCATAGGATAATTTTAGGTTGAGAATATAGTAGGCTATGTATTTTAAGTATCACAGAAACAGAAAAGAAATCTCTAATTTATATCTATGAACTCTTTCAATTGGTTTTTCAACCAAGTGAAATTCAAAAACCGTACTATTCTTTAATGTTAACTAAAAAAGTTTGACCTCCCGGTACCAAGAGGTCAAACATAACTACTTTAATTACTTATAATAGAAAGAGTAGTAAATTGGGGTAAACGCTGCATTAAGTAATGGTAAAACAATAACTTCTCGATTTGTGGCTGGGCCTTTTGGTTCAATATTTCGTTAAAAAGCCTCGCCGATGCTATGGCATCGCCTATGTTTTTTGCCTCATCTTGAATCAAAATTCCCTTGCCAAAATACGGAATTTATTATTCGACCATTACTAAGAAAAAATAAGCTGCACTTTATTGAGCTTTAAATCTTCCTAAATCAATGGAATATTAGGGAATTCTGGGGGGAGGTAAATTTTAACATACTACTGAGCATTTTTCCTTTTCTCACCTCCCAGCCTCCTAAAGGAGTAGCTTCAAACCCGCAAATGCTCAGTAGTATAAAAATTTCAGCCACAAGACCTTAACCTACTCACTATCAATCAGTTAGTGTAATATTTTAAAGACCAATTCTTTTAATAAAGCACCATTATCGGTAGAATAATTTTTTACTCCTTTGGCGCGTAGATCATATTCACTAAGGAGGCTGATTATTTCTTTGATTTTAGGAAATGAGTATTGACGAACTGCGGCTTTGTATTCTTTAATAAAATAAGCAGAACCAATCGAACAAGTTCTTTGAATTTCTTGGTCGGAAGCGCCTCGCAGGTGGTGAAGCAGGTATAATTTGCTAAAATAATTGTAGAGGGCTGGAATAACCATGACTAATGGATGTTGCTTTGGGTTCGCAATAAAATAATTTACAATTCTATTGGCTTTGAGTATTTGCCTTAGACCGAGGGCTTTTTGCAATTCAAAAACATTATAATCCTTACTGATTCCAATATTATCTTGAATATGCTGAACAGAGACTTTAGTGCCTTTTGGTACATTGATGGCTAATTTGTCTAATTCGTTGGCCACTTTAGATAGGTCGGTTCCAAGATATTCGGCGGTTAGTTGAGCTGCGTTGGCACTGATATCTAGTTTTTTTCTTTTTAGAAAACTCGTAATCCAATCCGGCATCTGGTTGTCATAGATTGGTTTGGTTTCGAGCATGGCGGTTTGTTTTTTGACTAACTTCCCAAACTTGGTGCGTCCATCAAACTTTTTATGCTTATAGCAGATAACCAATAAAGTTGTGGGCACCGGTTTTTCAAGGTATGCCGCTAGTTCAGGAAGCGTTCGCATTTCTTGTGCCTCTTTGAGAATAACGACCTGTCGCTCCGCCATCATCGGATAACGAGAGATGATATCCCGTAAGGTCTTATAATCGGTGTCTTTTCCGTAGAGGATGGTTTGGTTGAAAGAGCGCTCGGCTTCGGTGAGGACATTTCGTTCGATATAATCTGAGATTTGATCAATAAAATAGGATTCTTTCCCATGTAGAAAATAGACGGGCCTGAAATTTCGGGCTTTTAAGGTGTCCATTATTTGATCAAAAGTCATGTCGGGAGGTCGGATTTTATGGTGAACAGTTTGCTCATTTATTTAGAGACCCCAAATTTAAGGCTTTTTTCTGTTAGTTTGGAAGGGTGATGGGTTTAGTGTGTCTATAAAATTTAATTCTCGCAGAGAGCGCAGAGACATTGGACGTGTAACGTGTTCTCTTTTATCTTGTTTTTTCGCGCAGAGGCGCAGAGACCTTCTAGCGTGTTACTCTTCTATGGTGTATATCTTCTATTTTGTTTTTTTCGTGCAACACCTGTCCAGGACTTGCTTCGAGAGAGGTTTTGCGCAAAAAAATTGATATAGAATTAATTATTGAGTACTTCTCTTACTTTTTTCTTTTCCAATACTGGGTACGTCCTAAAAGGGCAAATCCGATGTATCCTCTGACTTTGAGTTTGTCTGTCTCTTCTAATTCTAAATAACATTTATAGACTTTTCCAGATTCTGGATCAAGGATGGTTCCGCCTTCGTAGCTTTCTCCTTTCTTTTTTAATTTTTCAATAATCTGAAGACCGACAATGAGTTGATCCTTTTTATCTCCTTTACAGTTTTCACAAGTAGCATCAGCAGGTCCTGTAAATATTTCTTTTACTTTACCATAATACTTATTGTTCTGCTCAAAAATTTCGATAACACTTTTCTTCTCATTGGTTTCATCATCATAGGTTTCCCACTCTCCAAGAATGGTTTGTGCGGAAAGGGTTAGGGAAGCAAGGAGAAGAGCGATGGTGAGGAAGAAGTATTTCATGTGTTTTAATTAATAATGAATAATTGGGTAATAAATAATTAATAATGCCTCCTAACTGAGAAGATACTGTTTAAGATTTATTTGTAGTTCTTAACGATCTTTTTATCTAGTTTATTATTTTAAAAAGCATTAGGAATTTTTCCTTCTACATCAGCTACCTGTTGAACCGATCCATCTTTTAGTTTTGCTCTAATCATATCTTCTACCGCTTGAAACCAGCGAGGGTGATCGTTGAGTCCTTCGACTAACTGGAGGTGTTCTCCACCTGCTTCTTCAAACTCTTCTTGATATTCATCACTGATTTCGATGGTTGTTTCGAGACAGTCACAGATAAATGCAGGACAGAAAACGAGTACTTTTTTCTTTCCTTCTTTCGCTAGTTCTTCGATGATATCACTGGTGTAAGGTTTTACCCACGGATCGCGTCCTAATCTAGATTGATAGCATTGGGTCCACATTTCTTTCGGAATTCCCAAGCCTTTGACGATACCTCGGGTCGTTTCAGCACAACCTGCGGTGTAGCAAAGTCGGTTTACATCGGTGATCGTATTACAACATTCATAATCTTTCTTCAAACAATGTCCACAATCGTCTCCTTTTGTAATTTGCCGTTCTGGCAATCCATGATAACTAAAAAGTACATGATCGTAATCTCGCCAGTTGTATAATTTTCCTCGTTGGATAAATGCATCAATATATCCCGGATCATCGTAGAAAGCGTCAATCATTTTTACTTCAGGAATCAACCATTGTTTGGTTAATACTCGCATCACTTCTTCTTGGACCGAGCCGGTAGAAGCGGAAGCATATTGTGGAAAGAGTGGTAAAACAACAATCTGCTTTACGCGTTGCTCCTGCATTTTTTTAAGCGCAGATTCAATAGAAGGGTTTTGGTAACGCATCGCAAGCTCTACCACATAATCATCTCCAAATCGACGTTGCATTTCTTCGCTAAGCTTATAACCATATACCTTTAAGGGCGAACCTTCTTCCATCCATAAATCTTTATAACCTTTAGCCGATTCTCCAGAGCGAAATGGCAGGATCAACAAAGGCACAATAATTTTACGGACTGCCCAAACATCAATCACCCGTGGATCTGCCAAAAACTGCTTAAGATATCGATAAACCGCACTTCGAGTTGGCTCATCTGGCGTTCCGAGATTGACGAGAAGTATGCCTGTTTTTCCTTTATTATCCATTTTTGATATTTTTTCCAAAGTTAAACACTAATAAGGCTTAGTAGTTGAACAAATGAGTAATATAATGGTAAAAAAGCACGCAACGGTTTTGTTAAAATATCTTTATCTTTGACTTTTTACTAAAAACAGCAATTTGCTGAAAAATAAATTATGAAAAAACCCCTGATTTTAGTTACGAACGACGATGGTATTTTTGCAGGAGGAATCCACACTTTGGTTGAAATTGCCCAAGAATTAGGCGAAGTAGTAGTCATGGCGCCAGACGCTCCACAATCTGCTACTGGACACGCGATCACGATTCGAGAGCCAATTCGTTTTCAAAGAGCCAAAGAATTTCCAAATATTGAAGCTTATAAATGTTCAGGTACGCCAGTAGATTGTGTAAAAATTGCTCGGGGTGTTCCATTAAAAGATCGGAACATAGATTTATGTGTTTCAGGTATCAATCACGGTTCCAATGCTTCCACCAATATTCTTTATTCTGGAACCATGTCTGCGGCGATGGAAGCGTCTATGGAAGGGATTGATGCGATAGGATTTTCCTTATTAGACTTTTCTGAAGATGCGGATTTTAGTCAAAGTCGAGCTTATGTCAAAGCCATTATGAAATATGTTTTAGAAAATGGTATTGCAAATGGGAAATTGCTCAACGTCAATATTCCTAAATTGCCTGCGGCAGAATTAAAGGGAATCAAAATTTGCCGACAGGCAGACGCAAAATGGGAAGAAATTTTTGAGGAGAAAAAAGATCCCATGGGACATTCTTATTATTGGCTGACTGGGAAGTTTGCTAACTTTGATGAGCGAGAAGATATTGATATTAAAGCTTTACAAGCGGGATATATTTCGGTGGTTCCTGCGATGCATGATTTGACTAATGAAGCTTCGATGGAACCGTTGAAACCGATGGAGGGGATTGTTGTTTAGCAAGGGGTAAGAGTGTTTATTTAAGAAAAAAATATACATTTAAAGATTGATTATTTTAAAATTTTATCAGAACTGATACATTTAATTTACTAACGCTTACACCAGAAATACTGCGATCCCGCTGGGATCGATCAACCGCGGGCCTCGAATCTCGGCTAACATACTGTGATCCCGCTGGGATCAGTTCGAAAATATGGCTCGTAAAACGCAAAAGAAAATTCCCCATTTAAAGGATAGATTGAACATCCTAGCAAATAGCAAATAGCAAAATTTATCTAAAAACTGTGATATGGAAAAAGACAAAGTTATCGTTGGATTGATCATAGGATTTCTTTTACCTGTTATTGGTTACGCCATTTTATTGGAGTTATATGATCAATTGAGTAGTAATGGTATTATAAGTGATGAAGGGTTGGCAGAATCTTTTCGAGATAGAACGATTGCGTTGCTTGCCATCTGTTTTAATTTAATTCCGTTTAGTTTTTTTAATAGAAAAAGAATGCAAAACGGAATGCGTGGATTGATTTTCCCAACCGTTGTATTTGTTGTTATTTGGTTTTTCTATTTTAAAGATTCGATTTTATCATAGCCTATGCGTTACTATCTCATTGCTGGAGAAGCATCGGGTGATCTACACGGTGCTAATCTGGTAAAAGCTTTGCATCAAAAAGATACAGAAGCCATCTGCCAAGGCTGGGGTGGAGATCTAATGAGCAAAGCAGGTGTACAAGTAACCAAACATTATCGAGATCTAGCCTTTATGGGTTTTTATGAAGTGGTCAAAAACATTGGGACCATTCGTAAAAATTTTAAAGCTTGTAAGGCAGACATTTTAGCTTTCCAACCTGACGTAATTATTTTAATTGATTATCCGGGATTTAATCTTCGGATGGCTAAATGGATCAAAGCTCAGGGCATAAAAATCGCTTATTATATTTCTCCGCAAATCTGGGCTTGGCATACGAGTCGAGTACATAGTATCAAAAAGCTGGTAGACCGGATGCTGGTCATTCTTCCGTTTGAAAAAACCTTTTATCAACAATATAATTACGAAGTAGATTTTGTAGGTCACCCCCTACTCGACCATCTAAAACATCTTCCACCAGCGCCAGATTTTCGAAAGCAATATCATCTCGATGACCGACCAATTATTGCCCTGCTCCCCGGCAGTCGTAAACAAGAAATAAAAAAAATGTTGTCGGGTATGCTGGCAGTTGTTAATGATTTTAAAGATTATCAATTTATCATTGCGGGTGCTCCTTCTATTCCAATTTCTTACTATCAGGATTTGATTTCTGATCAAAATTTTGGTGAAGCATTTATTCCTAAAATCATTGCCAACGAGACCTATCAACTACTCGCAAACAGTCATGCTGCACTGGTCACCTCTGGCACTGCTACGCTGGAAACGGCTCTTTTTAATGTTCCGCAAGTCGTCTGTTATACTGGCAACCCCCTCTCCTACCAACTCGCTCGTCGGTTGATCAAGATTAAATACATTTCTTTGGTCAATCTAGTCCTAGATAAACCGCTGGTAACGGAGCTGATACAAGCGGATTTTAATAAAAAGAAAATTACGGCTGAGTTAAATAATATTTTATCTAAAAAATATCGAGAAAAAATCTTTTCGGGTTATGGTGATTTAAAAATTGCATTGGGAAATGCAGGGGCATCGGAGCGAGCGGCAGAGGTGATATACGCAGTGGGAACTAGATAAACAACTGAAATAATCACTACCTAAACGATTCATTATCAGATCTCTATGAAAAGAACAGCGATTTTTTGTGTGGTCTTTCCGGAAGTACTCGACGCTCATCTGCTGCCCCTGAAGATGAAATGTGATCAGTTGGAAATCAGTCAACAAATCGGAGATAAACGACCTGTTTATTATTTTTCTGTAGTACCAACGGACAATGAATTTACCATCACAGAAAAGACGCTAAAAAGCTGGATTAACCAACAAGGTACGTCCACCTTTTTCGACAAACTTTCCGATGAATACAAAAATTGGAAAAGATTGTTATATTCGAATAAACCAGATAGTATTATTCTGGCGATTACTATCACTAACCAAGACTATCGGCCCGTTCCAAGCATTTTTTCTTTGTGGTTGGTTCTAGCATTATTTCATCATGAAAAACCGGTAAAGTTATTTGCCAGAACGATGCTTTTACAATTTGTAACGCAAGAGAAGATACCGGAAATAAAAGTTACTGGACTTGATTTCACAAAAGACTATCTAACCGATCAGAATAATACCTTTAATCAGTATTACGATTTAAATTATCTGCATTTTTGGGCGGTTAAATTAATTAAGAATTATCCCTTTTCCGAAAGAACGCTGAGAATTTCATCCAAAAATTTTCTTAGGATTTTTCTTTTACCAAAGCAATCATCCTTTTTTATTAACACCTTACAACTTGAAGTAAAGCTAGCCCCCGGTGGCTATTTAAACTTCCTAAAGTTTTTTATAAATCGTTTTTCCAAATTAAATGAAATAAAAATCTATTCGGAAAAATTGTATCTTATCAAGCCAAAAGAATTAAAATTTCTTAACCAAAGATATCTACATTTAAAAAATTGTGAATTGCCATCTTACTTACCTGATCTGCCTGTACTGGACAAAGTAAAAACACTCAGTCTGGTAAGTAGAAATAAGATAAATTTTTCGGACCATCTCTTCACAAATCTAACCAGATTAAGATTAAAAGGAACAGCGATTGAGAAGTTAAATTTAACAGACAGATTACTTAAAATAAAAAGACTGGTTCTGTGTTTAACAAAACAGAAAAATCTTCCGCATCAGATCTACGAAATGAAAAATTTAATGTATTTGCAGATAACGAGTTCCACCGTTGCTCCCCTTTCACCAAAAATAAACCATCTAGAAAACCTCAAAATCGTCAATTTACACGAGACCAAATTTGATCGTTTTCCGGTAGAATTTATGCTTGCTCCAAATCTGCAGGAGATTATTGGTCTTAGCTTACCTCAAGATAGTCAGCTTGGATTGGACAAATACCCCGATGCGCTCGCGGCGGATAGCATAATTTGGGAAAAAGGAAAAAACATTATGCATTTTCCGTACGAATTCTACCTCATAAAAAGGTTACGGCATATGAATCTCCAGTATCAATGTATCTCTGAAATTAACTCAAAGATTCTTAAATTTAAAGACTTGGAAGAACTCATCCTTTCACAAAATAATTTCCACTATCTACCAAAAGCACTCCGCTATTTATCGAGCTTGAAAATTCTGAACTTATCGGCCAATAATATAGATCACCTTCCTTTTGAATGGATGGTACATGTACAAAAGAATTCCATTGACCTCAATTTAGAAAATAATCCAATCACTCAATTACCAGTTATTCCATCTGATTTTCAACCGAAAGCACTCCTTCCGAGCCTTGGTAATATTAGGTTAACAAAAAATAATCTGGAGAATCCTTCTGCGAGACTATTGCGCCAATATCAGAAGATATTTGGTCAATTTTTTATAACTTTAATTTAAAATTTGGCCCATGAAAAAAATGTCTGCCGCAGCTCAGCCTCCTCATCCCCTCTTGCCTTCTGGTGACTGGGAAGGGTTTTATGTTTATCAACAAGGGCCTGGATCGGATCAGCACAAAATGGAAATGCGACTAGATTTTGAAAATGGAATTATCTCTGGATCAGGATCAGATGATGTGGCGGGACATTCCTGGCGAGGAAACTATGATCTAAAAACCATGTCTTGTGAATTGACAAAAATTTATCCATCTCACGCAGTACGTTATCAAGGCAGTATTGATGAGAATGGAATCTGGGGAACCTGGGAATTATCAGCTTGGAGAGGCGGTTTTCATATTTGGCCAAAAAAACAAAAAGCGGAAGAAGAGGAAGCGGAGGATGTGCGGATTGTTAAATTATCTGATGTGCGGATTGTCTGATGTGCGGATTGGTGGATGTTCTTCTGACGTGTTTGGCTAACGATTGCGGACGATTGGCTCTCTTTTATTGTGATAATATATTTAAGTCTTGTCAAATAGAGGTTCTAATAATAGATTGAGTTCGCAATGAAAGACCTGGGGGTGTTCAATTAACTGTGTCTAGATAATTAACTTAAACCACATAGTAAACATTGCATATGTATAAGTTAATGTTAATTAGTTGATTGGTTAATCGGTTTCGTATTACGCAATGCTAATACGACAAAGACGACACACTTTACTGAACACTCCCAAAGACCTTATTTTAATCGTATGATTATCAGTTATTTAAGTACGTGGACAAAA
>CALGJS010000189.1 GCA_937927835.1 uncultured Saprospiraceae bacterium
TTACCTGTTCCTTTTTTGTGGTAAGAAGAAGTTTCGGAGTAAATACCTCCAATCTCTAAAGCTTTTTTTATCTGTGGAATATGCTGTAAACATACATTCTCAAAAGCATAGCCACTCCAAGTTTTATAAGATTGGGTTTGGCTATAATGCTGCCAAGTACCGGGTCCTTCTTTTTTCTTTCCTTCAATAAACCGTAAGTAAAAAAGAGAATACTCATCGGATAAACGATAAAGTTTTCCTTTTTTCTTTTTTCCAAACGAATAAAAAGAAGCAATAAATCCTGATTGTTCTAGCTCTTCTAATATTTGCGTCACATTTCCCCCATCTGCTAACTTTGCTTTAGCAACTAAGTCAATTCTAGTCATGCCATAATGCGTTTTTGCCAACGCTCTGACAATCGCCTCATGCCGCTCTGAATTTTCAAATAAAGATGGATATAATCTGGAAAATTCATCCCGTAAAAAACCATTTGGTGAAAAACATAATTTGTCAATATTTTGTACCACACTTAATCCTGATTCAACTTCCTTCAAATAATGAGGAATTCCTCCTATGGCCATATACAACTCAACCAATTGTTGATCAGTAAAATTTACTCGCTTGGCTTTTAGGTATTCCTTAGTTTCTTTTAAGGTAAAAGGACGCAAGAATATACGCTGCGTGATTCGATTATGTAATCCACCTTTATGATTTACCACTCTTTTTATCATCCAAGAAGCAGCAGAACCACAGATGACCACTACGATGTTTTGCTTCACCGCCCAACTGTTCCAGAAAAAACCAAGAGCTCTTAAAAAGCCAGAATTAGGTGTAGATAACCAAGATAATTCATCCAAAAAAACCACTTTTTTTTCTTTAGAATCTATTTTTTCAAGATAAGATATTAACAATATAAATGCATCCAACCAGGAAGAAGGCGCAGGAATATCGATCGGCAAATCCATACTTCGTTTTAAGTGAAACATGAAATTTTTAATCTGTTCCTCACGAGGTGCATACTGAATACCCGTTACTTCAAAATTTAATTTTTCTCCATAAACCTCATTAATCAAAAAGGTCTTTCCTACTCGACGACGACCGATAATAGCCACCATCTCTGCCTCTTCAGAATCGAATGCCTTTTGTAGAATTCGCTGCTCTTCTATTCTTCCTATAAATTTTGTACGCATATTTTTCACAATTTTGAATCTGCGGAATCGTGTAAATATAAGCACTTTCCGCGAAATCAAAAAATTCAACTCTGCGGAATATACCTAAAAAGAGATTTTTAATATAGAAAAAAGGACGGATCTTGTCCTAATTAGGACAATCTTATTTCCAATAACCTTATTTTTAGGGTACTTTTAGCAAAAATTAAACACAGAAAACAACGTTTTAAATACATGAGAAAATATGTCTTCTACCTTTTTGTATTCTTCCTCCTTGTTTGCTCCGCCTGTTCTCATATCCAACAGTTAACTCCTCCAAAGAAATCATCAACGGCTTATATCGCTTATTATGAAGCTCTAGAAACTGCTAACTTAGCAAATTCAAAAATGGGAAAAGCATGGTATCGCGCCGGAGAAGATGCCTTGGAAGATAGCCTTCGCATCGCGCCTCCTTATCGAGAGACTGGATATTTTCGAGCGGAAGAACCGACGGCTTATGGGTTCTCTTTTTATCTAAAAGAAGGACAAGCTTGTGAGATTGATCTGCGCACACAACCCGATTCCATACAGATCTTCCTAGAATTATTTGAAAGAGGGGCTACTACCGATTCTACAAAATGGAAATGGCTCGCAGAAATAAATCCTCAAACTAATCAACTTGAATTTGTCGCTGATAGAACCGGATTCTTTCAACTACGACTACAAGCAGAACTCCTCACAACAGGTGCCTATGAATTGGATATTGGACTCGCACCGAGTATTAGTTTTCCGGTACAAAATGGTAAGAATCATGATATTGGTGGCTTCTGGGGCGATCCTCGCAGCGGTAGACGAAAACATGAAGGCGTAGATATTTTTGCTAAAAAGGGAACCCCTGTTTTGGCTACTGGATCAGGGACCGTCAGCAGTGTCAGCATGAGCGAACTAGGTGGTAAAACAGTCTGGGTCCGCGACGATCAGTTTGGTCACCAACAATACTTTGCCCATCTAGACGAACAACTGGTTACCGAAGGACAAGTAGTTCAAAGAGGAGACACCCTCGGTACTGTAGGTAAAACAGGTAATGCTCGCAACACGCCACCGCACCTACATTATGGAATTTATAAAAGCGACGGTGCCGTTGATCCTTTACCGTTTATTCATCATGAACGAAATAGATTTTCAGATCCCGATATTGATAGTAGAAAATTAGGAGACCTATATCGCATCGGTAAGCGTTCCGAAAAACTATATAAAAGTCCTTATAGAAAAGGGAAAGTTATTCAAAAATTGGACGCACACACACCTGTACGAATCACGGGAGGAGCGGAAGGATATTACCGAATCGAAACAGCTGATGGACATCTTGGTTTTATAAAAAAGCAAAATCTTGTTTCGCTAGATAAACCGATCAAACATTTTACCACAAAAAATAAAATAGACGTTTTACTTCATCCTAATGATATAGATATTCCGGTGGAAACAATTCCAAGTGGTGAACGAGTAGCGGTCGTAGGAAAATTGGATGAAGCTCGATTGGTGCGAACGAAAACTGGCGTATTAGGATGGGTGAGGTAAGGGGGTTTTGGGTTTTGGGTTTTGAGTTTTGAGTTTTGAGTTGGCAAGAACTATTCTGCCTCTTATTTTTTCAAATGCAATGGCCTGTCCGACTCTAGCAGGCGGGCAATTTCAAATACAATTGCAAAATTAAAAATAGCCATTCTGCCTCATTTCCGCAGTTTCCATGATAAGGTAAAATTTGCTAGTTGCGCTTGCAATTGAATTTGCTTTTTGAAAAAACCCTAAAGAGCCATCTCATCCGATTTGCGGTTTCTTCCTTCGTTAGACCATTCAGTTATCCACACATCCACGCATCAAACAATCCGCACATCAAACAATCCAATCGCTTCTCTCAAGATTTCTAACTCCTCTTCGCTTCCAGTGATTTTACCGTTTTTAATTTCCAAACTAGCTTGATATAAAGGTAAACTTGCTACAACCTTACTATCCAATGCTTTTAGTGACCAAGTTAAAGAGGTCATTGCTTTTTCGCCTCTGGGCTCGTTGGGTAAATAAGTTATTGCTAAAACAGACTTACCAACAAGTTCTCCACTCGATGTTAACCACTCTAAGGCATTTTTTAAAACAGCGGGAAGGTTGTGAATATATTCTGGTGTGGAAAAGATAACGCCACTGGCTTCTCCAACGAATTTACGCCAAAGAATAACGGATGGAGGTAATGGATTTTTATCTGCTGCAACGGTATATAACGGAAGTCTGGTCAGGTTTTCAAAATGAAGAAATTTTTTATTTGGGAATAATGCAGG
>CALGJS010000190.1 GCA_937927835.1 uncultured Saprospiraceae bacterium
AAAAAAAAGAGCTGTTTGAATTTACAAATTCAAACAGCTCTTTATGTTTTGAACGATGGTCTCGTTCTAAAATTCTATCTACTTAACAAGAATTTCAATCTTATTAACAGCAGCTTTTGCGTCATCTTTAGAGCTCATTCCTTTTGCAGAAATTTGATCTTTAGGGACACCAAAAGTAACCATCATATCTGTCACTACTTGTGCTCGCATTTGAGAAAGCTCTTTATTCGCTTTTCCTTTCTTGTCACCGGTGTAAGCTTGTACTTCAATTTTAGCATCTGGATCTGCTTTTAAAGCAGCGACTAAACCTTTCATTTCTGCTTGAGAGTAATTGGCTAATTTGTGCGTATCCCCTTTCCAAGTCATTGCTTGCATGGTGTGAGTAGTACCTTTCTTATCTTTATTTTTAAACAAAGATCCAAAAGTATTTTTAAAAGCATCCGCTGTTTTTCCGGCAGCTCCAGCGATGGCCTTTCCTACTTTTTTCAAGAATTGACCAACTTTGTTACCATCTTTATCGTAGTAGACACCATCTTTTTCTGTAAAATCACCTTTCTTTAAGATCACTTTTCCAGATTCATCTACTAGGTCTCCAGCTTCACTTACCGTGTAGGCTACTAAATCAGTAGCATTCGAAGCGATATCTGCAGCTTTATCAGTGATTTTACCAGAAGCATCCTGTGTAAAACTTCCTGCCTTTCTGATCACATTTCCTGCTTCGTCTACAAGATCACCGGCAGCATTAACCGTCAATTTAGCACCTTCTTTTATTTCTGCTAATTTTCCAGACATTGCACTACCAGCAGCGCTCGCAGCATCACCTGTCGCATCGACAGCGTCGCCAGCCATGTCGGCAGCAGTTCCAGCAGCATCGGTCATCGTTCCAGCAGCGTCGCCAGCCATATCAGCAACCGTACCCGCAGCATCCGAAGTGGTAGAAGTTACTGTTTCAGCAGCAGTTTCCATTTTATCTCCACCACCCATATTGTTAATTCCGAAGTATCCTAACAATGCTAATCCTAAAGCACCAACAATCCATTTCCAAGGGAACCCACCACCTGTGTTTGGTGCTTCGATTGTGTTTTTTGCAGCATTAACTGCTCCGGCAACTTTTTTACCGGTATCAGCAAATCCTAAAATACTTCCCATACCAGCAGGTAAGGCACTAGAGATATGAGACTTTTGTCCTTTCAAAAGATCCATTAAACCAGAAACACCCATATTATTTCCCATTACTTGTTTTCCGACCATACTCATCACCATAGGAGCTAGCATACTCATCAAGGAAGAGGAAGAATTTTTATTCATTCCTGCTACAGACATAATAGTGCTTAGGATAGAACTTTGGCTTCCTCCAAAAATAGAGGATAACATCGAAGATCCATTACTCATTAGATCCTTCGTAGCCGAACCACCTCCTAATAAACTAGGAAGCTTACTCATCATACTTCCATCATATCCGCCACCTTTGATCATATCTAAAATGCCAGTAGCACCTTCGGTGGTAGCACCTTTGCTAGCAAGTCCTCCAAGAATGGTTGGTAAAATTGCATTGATACCAGTACGTGCAACAGAACTGTTGGCTCCAATGGATCCTGCAATAGTTTCTACTAAAGAATCAGACATCTGATCTTTTAATAAACTCAATAAATTAATTGCCATTTTGTTTTGATTTAAATTTGTAAATAAGGGTTTGATTTATTTTTACCCTTTTGTTTAGGTAATTGATTATTATAATTTTTTTTATTGGCTTTCTGGTAGGATTATAGATAGAAAAATGGAAAGTAAAATAGATTGATTTGAAGTTTTCAAACAACTTTGATAAGCATTAATACCTCTAAGGTATCAATATTATCACTATTTTTCATATTTAGTGACGTGTTTTTCAGGGAAAGTAACAATTTTCTTGTTTTAATAACGTCTAATTCTTTATAAAAAATCAATTGAAAAATACTTTCTATAACGAAAAAAAGGAACCGTACAAACAAGTAATTTCTTGTCTCTACGATTCCTGTTATAATATGTTTCAAAATATCCTTTCAAAACCTTTAGGTGGAAGCCTGGTGGGTAGCGGATCGGTAGATAGAATTCACGTAAATAGAATTCATGAATTCTATCTACAATATCTACTGCTGCACCACCAATTTTCCACTTGCCCAAAGTCCCTTCTTATCATAAACACCATAATAATAAATTCCTGATCTTAAATTTTGAAGGTCTAAATCTTGTGTAATATTATTTATTTCTTTCGTTCGAACCAATCGTCCTTCTTGGCTATAAAGTCTGAAAGTCAATGGAAATTGACTATCCTCTGGAAAGGTCAAGGTGGTGAAATCTTTAGCGGGATTCGGTGCTGTTTTTACTCGATTAGTAATAATATCATTGTTTTTGATTGATAAAACAATATCTACAAACATGGTGTCAATTGTGTGAGAAACTTGATTGGTAATAATCGGTTCATTAAAATCAAAATAAATAGCAGCTTTGTTTTTTACGGAAGAATAGGGTAGGCTTGGTACTGGTTTTACTTGAATTTTAAAACTAACAAAACCATTGCTTGCTGCTAGATTCACGACCGAATCCGGGAGTAAAATATTAGGGAAGTCTATCACTAAGGTACCTCGATCTTCTATTCGCCAGTTATAGGAATGAGAGGCTGCACCCATTCTTAAAGTTGTCACGTCGAGCAGGTCAGATAAGGTATCTCGGATAGAAACATTAAAAGCGGTATCTGTTCCTGTATTTTGAAAACGGATTTTATATTCCATTAAGGATTCAGGATCGATTATATGATCTTCGCCATAACCAATCGGAAAAGCCGATTTGTCATTTGGATCATAAGCACCAATATTTACTTGGCAATCTATGTCTACAAATTGGTCGTTATCATCTTGAGGAAAGAATCCAAAAAAGCCAATAGCAAAAGGCCATTCTCCACAACCTTCTACCGTCGCAGATGGCATACTGAATCCAGGATGACCAGTAGCTTGCATTGCTTCTAATCGGTAAGTGCTACCATCGGCAAAGAAGGATTTTTGAACACTAGTTCCGCTGTTCAATTGAAATTCATCTTGAGAAACTAATATTTCATCTTGAATAACGATGTACTCCAGAGGAACCAGCATATCTCCTGATCCAAGATTATTAATAAAAAATCTGACAGAATCTTCTGTACATTGGGAAGATACTTGAATACTACTGCCATCCCAATCTGGCGAATTCGTTAGGCAAATACTATCTGGATAAATATGTGCAGAGATACAATGATTTTGTCCAAGTTCTGCATCACAAGACAGTGTAGTCGTGATCGTAAAAGACTCACAATTGCCCGTTTCTACATCTCCCAAGTCAAAGGTCAGCAAGGATCCAGTTTGACTTGCAGGTGGAATAGAAGAACTTTCGAAAATCATAAAGGTGTCTAATTCTATTTCAAGGTAACTATCTTCTGCTACGGAGGTTCCAGCATTACAATATCGAATATGATAGGTATTTTCAAAACAACGTCGGAGAAAAGGACTTCCAACTGAAACGGTCATCAAGGGACATTCGATGATATGCTGAATGGGTAGATCGGTTAGTATAGTGGTATCTCCAATAGTAAGATCAATAATTTCAGGAGTACAAGGAATTTCATAGGGTGACTGGGGGATAGCGCTGACCTGATAATTTCCATTGTATAAATTCAGGGAGTATGCTCCATTAATGTCTGAGGTGCTGTAAAAACTGATGCCATTGTCATGAACAAACTGAATAGGGTAGTTAACGAGGAGTTGCTCTGTTGAGTCATAATCACAATCAAAGTTTTCATCCACATATACGCGTCCCGAGACGGTATTGTTGAAACCTGAAAAGTCACAATCGGTTCGAAGTAAGAATCCACTTAAAACATTGGCAGGGAAAACATAACTGCTGCCCATAAAGATAATATCTCCGTTGGAAGTTTGAGTTAGATCAAATGCATCGAGGAAATTTTGAGAGAGTATTTCTCTTGGTCCTAAATTACCATTTAAATCAAAGTTTCGAAAAAATACTTGAGGACCGGATGGGTCACTAGATAAGAAATTAATGTCTTTGTAAACTATCCTAAATTCACCATTTGGTTTTTTTACAATTCCTTCAAATTCCTGAAACGAAACCGAAAAGGAAGTGTCCCATGCAATTGTTCCACTTTCATCAAACAAAAATAGATTAGCAAAGGTGCCACCAAAATCATAAGAATTTAAACTAAGACCTATAAAATCATCTTGGTCTGTTTGTATTAATTCTCGTACTTCTTCTCCTGGTGCTTTTTTTGTCCAAAGAATATTCAAATCGTGATCAAGTCTGTAGATGGAATCTGACCATGCGGAAATATATCCATCGGGAATGGCTACCAGTTTACTCTTGTTATGATTAGAACAACAGAAACCAGGGCCATTAAGAATTCTTTGGTTCTGTAAGTTTCCGTTGTTGTCGAGAATTATTATTGATTGGGTTATGCCTAGTTGACTTGAGCCTGTTGTATTAATTACAACATTCCCGGTAACAGGATCTTCCAATAGTGTCCAAATATGAAAGCCACTCAATTCTTCAATTTGTCTTTCCCAAATGAAGGCACCATCTACACCACTGATTTTGTAAATAGTAGCTGTGGTAACTCCTTGGTTCGTACGATGTAATCTTCCTAATAGCAAATTACCATCATTGGTTTCTGCCACATGTGTAATCACGCTATTAAAAAGGGTGTCAGGAATTGTTATTCGCCAAAGTTCATTTCCTTCTGAATCTGTACGTATAACCAAGCCTGATAAAAAATCAGAAGGGGCAGGTCGCAACGAACCGGTGGCAACTAAATCCCCATTGGCTGTTTCAATGGTTTCTGTCAGAGCACCAGGTCCGTAGAGATTCCACCATTGTGCCGAAGCGATATTCGGTAAGTTGAAGGTGATTAATAGTAACAGTAGCGTTCTAATGGTCATCTTTTTCATAATAGTAAATTTAAAAAATTCATAGCTTTATATTTCATTGTAAAGATGAGTACTTAATTAGGTAATAAAAAGCACATTTGAGGTTATATGTTTTAGAAAATAATTTTAAATAATTTTATAAATAGATTGATTATCAGTATATTGTGATAAGTTTTTATTGTGAAATGTTTAATTATTTAATGTCTTGGAAGTAAATAAAATACAGTTATTTCGTCTCTGGTTTTCCCTTTCTGCCAAAGA
>CALGJS010000191.1 GCA_937927835.1 uncultured Saprospiraceae bacterium
TTGAATCGTTTAGGTTTAAAAAAATATTAAAAAATTTTAATCATTCAAAAAAAGGAGATTTATGGCTGGCCATAAATCTCCTTTTTTTCAAATCAACACATCAACGATTCAACACATCAACAATTTTTCAATGACCGTTTCAACGCTACGCTTCCGTGCGGGATGACTTAGTTTTTCACTAATGGCTTGAATGGGTTTTAAAGCAATCGGGTCACCTAGTTTTCCTAACGCAGAAATAGTGACAAAGGTTAATTCTTTTATTTTTAGAAAGGGTAATAATTCGTCCGCTACTTTAGGGAAGCGATGATTTCCTAAAGCAGTAATAATATCTGCTCTATCTCTATTTCCTTCTTCTTTTAGTTTTTTTAGAAGGATGGGAAGTGCCTTTTTACTGCCCAACTTTCCTAAGGCTTCATAGGTGTTTTGTCGAACCAACCAATTTTTATCTTCTAGTGCTTTTATTAAATTTTCTATATTTTGGGGATCTGGTAAATTTCCTAAAAAGAAAGCGGCGCGACTTCTAACTTTTACCGAAGGATCCTCTAAAAGTAATATCGAAATTTCTTCACGTGCTTCAGTGGAGGCCATTTTTTCTAATAAATCAATTACACTGGTTTTTACCCACTCATCCGGACTGCTAAGCGCCGACATCAATTGTATATCCATTTCAGGCGTAATATTGTCTTGCAACCAACGAATGGCAAAGGATCTAAAAGTCGTATTCTTTCTGGAGAGTCCATTGATCAGGGGGTAAACAAAAAGCGCATCATCATGGGCTTTCAATTCTCTTACCAGTTCATAAACATTCATCTCTTGCAATAATGCCACTTCGTAAACCAATTCTAATTTTCGGCGAAAATCTGTCCCTGCTTGATGATGTGCTCGACGAATTACTTGTCGACTCCAAGCATCTTTCATATTGGATCTGAGTTTTTTAATTTCAGCATAAGGGAGTTCCTTTTGAAGTCTACGTAAATCTTTAGCAACTGCTCGATCTTCTTCACTAATATTTCCAGGCAAAACCGGTTCTGGTACCGCCAACAATGGCAAAAGAAAACGATAGTTTAAAATGAGTCCTTTTAGAATAGCCGAGATCTCTATCGCGGCTGCTCCATAAGTTAGGCGACGTGCATTCGCAGGCAATAACCAAAAAGGCGAACTGACTTTAATCAACTCTCCCACCACCGTACACTCCACCGTAATCTTAATCGCATGACCTGCGATCTTACGCCGAATATCGAGTTTATGAATGGATGATGAAATAGGCACAGGGTTGGGTTTTGGGTTATTATGGTTTCGAGTCTCTTTAAAATTTTCTTTAATTCCGGATTTATTCTTTCAAACGCTCCTCTCAACATGAGTTTATTTAAGTTCCAAGGTAATCCCGAAATAATTCACATTCACATTCTAATTCTAATTCACATTCACATTCACATTCACATTCACATTCAATGATTCAAATAACAAACTCCTCTTGTCCTTTATACAAACTTAAAATCTCTGGATAGTGTTCAACGATATTTTGTTTAATAAAATCAATGGGGACATCCTCAAAACTACCATAGTCTTCAAGATAGTCCATGAATTGGCCTCCGGTACGATCATATTCTTGAAAAACAGAATCGTTAATTCCGTCAAATTCTAGAGGTTCAACATTACATTTTTCGCAGAGCGATTGATTAAATGCTGGAGAAGCTTTCACCCATTTTCCGTTTAGAAATATATCTACCATTCCATGAGGCGTCATCACATTTGTTCCAAATTTTTCCACCAATCGCTCCACTCCAATATGATTTTTCACTTTTGCTAAGCGCAACCTAGCCGGAATTCCCAAAGCACGTAAACCTGCAATCAAGATAATTGACTTATCCAGACAATGTCCTTCCTTTCGAGTCACTAAACTACTCGCCACATAATGCTCCGGACGAAAGGAAATCTGATAAGGATTATATCGGTATCCGTCGCGAACCAAAAGATAAAGCGCTGTTGCCATTTTGATTTGCTTTGCTGGTAGCGAAGTCTCAGATTCTTCCCTTGAAGTAACTTTCACTTTCTCGACTATTTTTTGAATTTCCGGAGATTCATAATCAAAAAATAAAGTAGGACACAAGTACTGGGTTAACTCCATTAGTTAGACTTTTTCTTTAAACAGGTAGCAGATAAATTGCCGCAAAGGCACGAAGAAAAAAACTTTGTGTAAACTTTGTGTCTTTTTGTCTTTTTATCTTTGTGGCAAAACAATTATTTTTTAACGCAAATATTCACTCTGGCATCTTCACCTTTGTAAGCAGGAAAAGCGCCTAATAATTTACAATCGTATTTTTCTTTAAAACTATTAATCGTTTCAAGATAATGCTTTTTACGCTTTAAAATCAAGGCATCTCCTGTTAGTTTTTTCTCTAAAGCATATTCTTCCATTTGGATAGAAACTGGGGCGATGTGTAAATATTCATTTTCAATTAGATAGAATTCTTCAAACGGTCGATCTACTAAATCGTGAATAGAATTATAAATCAAATAAAATTCATGGTCTTTGGCCGCAAACCAATTATCGGCCATCCCAACTACCGGAATGTTTTTGTCTGGAATCAAAGCAGTTGTTTGCACTCGTATAGCTTCGCCATCATAGCTATAATTCATTCGATACAAGTTTCCATAATGAAGAATAAAAATTCCGATGAGCAGGTAGGTAATCCCTTTTAATTTCCCAGCTTGGTCTGCCGTATATAATAACATCAAATGAAAAGCAGGAAAAATAAAAACCATATACACTCGATTGGGACGCCCTGTCACGAAGGTCGAAAGGATCATAAAAATTAAGAACCAACCAACAAAGGAATGCTGTCGCCAACCTTTTCTAGCAAGAAACCAAATGATCGTTCCCAACATCAAAAAGAACTCCCAGAAATGTAAATACCATTCGGTCTGTGCAAAATAAGT
>CALGJS010000192.1 GCA_937927835.1 uncultured Saprospiraceae bacterium
TGTAGTAGTAGATTTTGCAGAACTAACAGGAACTGAAAATGTTTATGATCTGTATTGTGGTATCGGAAGTATTGCTTTGTATGTAGCTGAAAAATGTGAACAAGTAGTAGGAATTGAAGAAGTAGAAGCGGCAATCGACGATGCTCGAATTAATCAGGAATTTAATGAAATTGAGAATGCCGTTTTTTATGCCGGTGATGTCAAAAATATTTTGAGTGCTGAGTTTGCAGAAACACATGGTAAACCAGATCTAGTAATTACAGATCCTCCTCGTGCTGGGATGCACCCCAAAGTGGTAGATATGTTGCTCACGTTAGCTGCTCCAAAAATCGTTTATGTAAGCTGTAATCCAGCTACACAAGCTCGGGATTTACAATTACTTCAAGAAAAGTATGAAGTAGTGAAAATTCAGCCAGTAGATATGTTTCCACATACCCAACATATAGAAAGTGTGGCATTGTTGGTTTTAAAAAGTTAAAAAATATGAAACCAGAAGAAAAAAAATTAAAAGAATTAGAAAAGATAGTTCGTCCACACCAACAGTTATTAGGACAGGCCAGTGATAGTGTTCTTCATCAAGAAATATCGAAATATCCTATTTTTGTAGCCAGTAAAAAAGGTGTTCAAATAGGTATTTCACTCCTTAATCCAGAGGCAATGGCTGGAAAATTGTTCTTTTATATTTCGACATTAGAAGAGTTTGCAACTAAGAATCTGATCAGTAATGACCGAGTAGATAATTTCCGTTCTATCTATAAATCGCCCAGTGATTTCTTCTGTATTTTTTTAATTGAAGATATTGGCGCAACTTTTGTTTTTTTACCTCGTGTTTAGTAAGCTTTTTCCCCCTAGAACAGCTAAACGAATTTCCTGACTTTTAAGAGAACTTATTTCCCCTAAGTCATCATGACAAACATTCTTCAGGAAAACTTATTTCGTAAATTCAACTAAATGTGATACTTTGAAGGAAAATCTAATACAAGAAGAAAATTCCGTTGTGGGGACTTCTATAAACGATCAGAATGTAGCTATGTATCAAGAGATTTCAGATTATGAAGCTCAAAATAAGATATTACTCATCGAGGATAACCCTGGTGACGCTAGATTGGTAGAGGTACTGCTCTCTGAGTCAGATCTGTTGGATTGTAAGATTACCAACAAAACCAGCCTCACGGATGGTATGGAGGCATTGGAGCAAGAAGATTACGCGGTTATTTTACTGGATTTAACGCTGCCAGACAGTCGTGGTTTTCAGACATTAGAAAATTTATTAGAAAAATTTCCAGATGCTAACGTGATTGTACTTACAGGACTTTCCGACAAAAGCATGGGAATCAAGGCCGTTAAGGCGGGTGCACAGGATTTCCTAATAAAAGGAGATTTTGATTCTGATCTTTTAGCAAAATCGCTTCGTTATTCGATAGAAAGAAGTGGGGTTTTAAAAAGGTTAGAACTTACTCAGCGAATTGCACATATTGGGAATTGGGAATTTAATCCTGCCACTAAATTATTAAAAGCTTCTGACGAAATATTTCGTTTATTAGGTATTCCTGTCAAGAGTCTGCTCACCGAAGCAGATCTAGAAGATGCTACTTCTCCACTTTATGTTTTCGGATCTATTCATCAAGAAACTTTGCTAAGGAAAAGTATCAAAAAAGATATTATCATTAAGCAACCGGAAGGAGAACGTCGTTACGCTTTTGTCCATTGTAGTGTAAATACCAACGCAGAAGGAAATCTTGTCTTGATGGGAATCATGCAGGATATGACAGAGCGAAAAAAAGCAGAAATGGAGATGATCCGTAGCCAAGAACGCTATCAGGAGATTTTCTCTCGTTCAAATGATGCGATTTATATCGCTAATCTGATGGGGAGCTTTGTGGATTTTAATGATGCAACACTTGAATTAATCGGCTATAATCGAGAAGAAGTAAAGATGTTGGATTTCCACTCTTGCTTTTTTCCACTAGATCGTAGGATGCATTTTATGAAGGCGTTGCAACAAAAAGAAGACATCAACGATTTTGAAGTAGAAATAGAACGGAAGGATGGCTCACGACGATATTGTGTGATTACGGCAACACCTACTTCCAACGCTGGATTATTAGGTTACAACGGAATCATTCGAGATATCACAGAGCGTAAGCAAGCAGAAGAGATGCGTAAATCACGAGATATTGCGCAGCAGTCTGCTAAAATGAAAGAGCAGTTCATCGCTAGTGTAAGTCACGAGATGCGTACACCAATGAACGCAATCTTAGGAATGAGTAATCTAGTTTCTCAAACTAGTCTAGATACAGAGCAGACCAATTTGGTAAGTGCGATCAAACAATCTTCTGAAATTTTACTTGGAGTAATTAATGATATTCTAGAAATATCAACCTTACAAAATGGTAAAATCCAATTTGAGTATAAAGATTTTGATCTTCATAATCTATTGGATAATTTGGTTAACATGATGAAATACAAAGCACAAGAAAAAGATCTTGTCTTTGAATTACATGTAGACGAAAGTGTACCAAAGGTTATTCATGGAGATAAGCTAAGACTTAATCAGATTCTAAATAATCTGGTTGGTAATGCCGTTAAATTTACCGACAGCGGTGCAGTCAGAATTTACATCAAAAATGTAATAGAAAATGACCAAGCAGTTAATCTTCACTTTGCAGTGGAGGATACCGGAGTAGGAATCCCAGCGGATAAGTTAGATGCGATCTTTGAGACGTTTACGAGAATTAGAAATAAAGAAAGACTCTACGAAGGAACTGGACTCGGATTATCCATTGCCAAAAACTTGGTAGAACAGCAAGGAGGAAAAATCGGCGTTAAGAGTGTTTTTGGAGAAGGATCGACTTTCTTCTTTGATTTAGCTTTTGAGAAAGGCGAGTCATTAGAAGTAATAGAGATAGTAGAAAAAGAGGAAAACCTAATCTTGAAAAATGATGGAGCTATCCGCCTTTTACTGGTAGAAGATCACAAGATGAATCAACTAGTAGCCAAGAAGACCCTTACGAAGAAGTGGGAAAAAATTCACATTACCATTGCGAATAATGGTCAAGAAGCTGTAGAAACCCTAGAGAGAAATGTTGATACTCCCTTTGATATTATTCTAATGGATATTCAGATGCCAATTATGGATGGATACGAGGCAACTGATCATATTCGTAATAAAATGACCCCCGAACTGGCAGCAATGCCTATATTAGCGATGACAGCACATGCCCATATTTCTAAAGATGAAAAATTTAAAGAATATGGAATGGATGATTTTGTCCTTAAACCATTTGAACCTGAACAATTATTTAATAAAATAGCGAAGTATGCAAATCGGAACAACAAGTAGTAAAATGAACAGAAATAGCTACCAATTTATCAACTTAGAGTATCTTGAACTGATGGCCGACGGCGATCCAGAAATGAAAGTAGTCATGCTGGATATGCTAGTAACTGAGTTGCCAGAAGAACTTGAGAAAATGCGTAAAGAATTTGATGAACAATCTTGGGAAGTACTAGGCTCTACCAGTCATAAGATGAAATCTACCCTTTCTTTCGTGGGTAATTCAATGATGACAGAGGCTAATAAAGAGATTGAATCAATTTGTAAGGAAAATGATAATCCAACTCAAATTGGGGATATGATTAAGACGATGGAGGCATTAGTACCTGGTATTCTTCTAGAAATCAAGCAAGAAATGGCTAATCTTGTCTAAGAGAAGATCAAAAAACGGTAGTAATACCAACAATCTTTGATCTTTATCGTATTATAAATTGATTAATCCCAAAAAAACAGTTCCAAAAACAAGGAGTTCCTATGACAATTCTGATATGTGAAGATGAAGAGATAATGTTGACTGCGTTGGCTTTTCGAATACGTCGTCAAGGCTTCGAGGTAATTACCGCAGAAGATGGTAGAGAGGCTATGAAGAAGATCGAAGAACACAATCCAGATATTATTGTGACTGATATTATGATGCCCCATCTTAGTGGTATTCAATTATTGGAAACAATGCGTGGAGAAATGAACTCGGAAGTACCGATCATTATTATCTCTGCACTGGAAAAAGAAGAAACGATATTGGAAACCTTTCGTAAAGGAGCCAACGACTTTATTGCTAAGCCATTTAAACCAAACGAATTAATTTTAAGAATTAAAAAAATTATTCAAGAGAAAAATTTATCATAATGAAAGGAATTATTTTGGCCGGTGGCCTCGGAACCCGTCTTTATCCATTGACTATGGCAGTTAGTAAGCAGCTTATGCCTGTTTACGATAAGCCGATGATTTATTATCCGCTTTCTACTTTAATGAACGCAGGTATCCGAGAAATTGCTATTATTTCAACACCTTACGATTTGCCTAAGTTTGAAAAATTACTTGGAGATGGTTCAGAAATTGGTTGCTCTTTTACATACATTGCTCAGCATGATCCTAATGGATTGGCACAAGCGTTTGTATTAGGAGCTGATTTTATTGGCAATGATTCTGTTTCTTTGATTCTTGGCGATAATATTTTTTACGGTGCAGGACTAAATGAACTGCTACGCAAAAGTTCTGAGCCAAATGGAGGAGTCGTTTTTGCTTATCAAGTAGCTGATCCAGAGCGATATGGTGTTGTTGAATTTGATGATAAATTTACCGCACTATCTATCGAAGAAAAGCCAGTCAGTCCAAAATCTAATTATGCGGTGCCTGGACTTTATTTTTATGACAATTCGGTAGTGGAAGTGGCTCGAAATTTAGAGCCAAGTGCACGAGGAGAATATGAAATTACGGATGTAAATAAGCACTATCTTGAAAATGGTAAATTGAGTGTAGGTGTATTAGGACGTGGTGTTGCTTGGTTAGATACAGGAACCCATAAGTCACTAATCCAGGCTGGACAGTTTATCGAAGTAATTGAAGATCGACAAGGTCTGAAAATTGGATGTATTGAAGAAGTTGCCTACGAGATGGGTTTCATCAACGATGAACAATTAGAAAAACTAGGACATAAATATATCAAGAGTGGATACGGAGAGTATCTTCTACGATTATTGAAAAAAGAAGTTTAGAAAAAATAGTTGATACAGATTAATCAACAATTGACTTTAATCTGGGAGCATATAAATTATTTTAGAATAAAGTCTAACAAGAGGCAATACTGGTTTTTCCGGTGTCGCCTCTTCTATTTTTGAGAGGGTTTAAGTCAATATGTTGGTCGAGTAAGGAGAGGATATCTTGTAAATCCTCTTTAACTTCTGAAAGTTGTTGATAGATTTCTTCAGGAGAATAAGGCATGGCATCTTGTTGCCTATAGACTATTTTTAGGTTAGGTGTATTTTTCATAACTATATTTTTTTAAGCGCGATAGCAAGTAGTTCTTGCTTGCTATTTACTTGGCATTTTATATAAATATTCTTTAAATGAAATTTGACGGTATTGACCGAAAGATTGATTTCTTCAGAGATTTTTTTATTAGAATATCCAATTAATACTAACTCTAAAATTTTGACCTCCTGTCCGGTTAGGGTCGGAAATGCAGAAGTGATTGATTCTTTTTTTGGTTTACTCTGCGCATTGCGAATCGCAACCGCAATCGTTGCTAATAATCCTCTGTCGTTAAATGGTTTTACTAAATAGCCAGAAGGTCCCAGCTCACTAGCAGCCGTTAACGTATGTTCATCCGAAAAAGCGGTTAAGAAAATAAAAGGCAATTCGTATTTTTCGTTAATTATCGTTGCTATATCAATGCCCGACGGTCCAGTCCCTAGGTTGATATCTAGCAGCACTAAATCGACAATTCGATTAGCAAGGATGTCGAATGCGTTGGAGGCATCATGAGCGACTCCGCTAATTAGATAGTTTTTTTGCTCCAAAATTAACGACTCAATATCAGCCGCTACAATCGGATCATCTTCTACAATTAAGATACGTGGTTTAAGCATTAAGCAGCTATTTTATAATTTCTAATCAACATGCTGATGGATGTTCCATTAGTTCCAGATATATCTAAGTCCGCATTTAACTTTCGTTGAAAGGCTTTAATTAAATGGTAACCAAAGGAGTCTGATTCATTAAATGGATCATCTGATTTTATTCCAATCCCATTGTCGCTTACCGTCATCAGTAGTCCTTCGTCGTTTTTAGAAATATCAATACTGATGGTGCCTGGAGTGTTATTCGGGAAAGCATGCTTTAGTGCATTGGTAATCAATTCATTTAAAATTAGACCAATTGGCACAATGCTATCTACATCGAGAATTATATCTTCAATATTAGTTTCTAAACTAATTTGCTCGTTAGAAATGTTATAAGTTGCGAAAAGGTTATTACAAAGTTTTTCCAGGTAATTTTTTATCTCAATGCCCGTAAGGTTATTTTCTTTGTACAAGTTTTGATGAATTAACGACATAGATTGTACACGAGTTCTTCCTTCATTAATTGCATTCAGTGCCGCTTTATCCTTTATCTTCCTGGATTGTAATCCTAATAGAGAAGAAATTACCTGTAAGTTGTTTTTGACTCGATGATGAATCTCTTTTAATAAAATCTCTTTTTCAGCTAGTGCTTTTGAAATAACATTATTCTGTTCCTTAATTTTTTTATTCTGTTGAGAAAATTTAAAAAACAATCCTGCAAAAATAGCTGCCAAAAATAAAGCTCCGATAATTAACCACCGTTGCTGAGTAAGACGAGCTTGGTTTAGTTCTTCTCTAATAGACATCGTTGCAATTTTTTGATCTTGCTGATCTCTTTTGTATTTAGCTTCAAGGTTTTGTGCAATATTCATGCGTTGAACTTTATAAAGTGAGTCTTGAAGCATTTCTTTGGCGAGTAAGGATTTGGAAGCGTTTTTATAATCTCCAATTTGATAAAAATAATTGCTAGCAAGTGCGTGGTAAGATCGCTCAATATTTAGATGATTAACTTTGTGTAGTTGTGATTTAGTTTTGTTTAGAATAGCAGCAACGTTTTTGAGCTGACCTTTTGCAAGTGCGATTTTGCCACTTAAAATATTTATTCTGATTAATGGTAGAGAATATTCTTTGTATACAGACTGATCTATATTGGCAAGAATATGCTCTGCTTTTTCGTAATCTGATTTGGCTAATGCTATTTTTGCTTTAAGTATGTTTTTATTTTCCTTGTGTTTTTTTAGGCGAGGATTATTCAGAATCGCGTAATCTGTTTGTAATAAAGTTTCGGCTTCTTTGTATCGCTGCAAATTTATGAGTGTGTTGGCTTTTATAGTCTCAATTTTTGCTCTAGAAAGTTTGTATTTATTACTGGTTATTAATGCTAATGCTTTATCAGAAAACTCTAAAGATCTTTCTTCATTGTTAACTGCTAAAAATGTTTTACCGAGTTCAGAATAGGTGTGACATAACCTAACAGTATCCTCTAGGCTAATTTTATCACTCAACAACAAAAGATAATAAATTGAAGAATCTGGTTTTCCAATATTTTTATAGAAACGATTCCATTCGGTATAGTTAACGTAAAACGGATTGGTTTTTTGTTCATTTACGAGATATATTTTTCCTTTTTCTAAAAAATCACGTGCTTTTTTAAAATTGCCATTTTGCATTTCAATCGCTGCTACTCTGCTATGCATCAGCGACAACCGCAATGAGTCACCTGTATATTTAAATAAATCAATTGCAGCATAGGCATATCCTTTTGCTTTCGAAAATTTATTATTAAGAAAATTCATTTCCACTAACCCTTCGTAAGCTGCTGAGAGATTAAGTGAGTCTCGTTCTTTTTTTGCAAGTGTTAATGTAGAATCTAGTTGAGCTTCGGCTAAAGCATATTTACCAGCACCAAGCGCCTGATGTACTTTTTTGTACATTCTAGAAGATGGGGAATCAGGATTCTTCATTTCCTCAAATTGAAAGCTCCACCCAGAAACAAGGGAGATAAATAAGAAGAAAATTATTATTGAGGTTGTTTTCATATAATATGTCTATTGTAGTCTTCTGTAAAGCAACTAAAAAAAGTGTTGAAACTGTTGTCTACAAAATAAGGGATCGTCTCAGATTTTTCACTGATGACCATCCCTTCATTTGACTTTTTGGGGAACTAGTAGTTTTCGCCTAGTATGTTTTAAGGGAGTAGGAAATAAATAAGGTATCCATAAATGTGATTTTTAAGTTGTTCTTATTCAAGGCGTGAAAAACGGAGTTATGCCTTAGCATAATGAGTATTTTCACAACGCAGAAAAAGAGCATCTTTAAATCTCAGAATGGGTAGGTTATATTTTTCCTATTCCCTAGAGGTTATTATAAGGTTTAGAGCTACTATTTCTCCTTCCAAAGGTCAAAAAATATAATGGTTTATTTACTACCCATACGGGTAGTAAACT
The DNA here is from genome assembly GCA_937927835.1 of uncultured Saprospiraceae bacterium. Classification (GTDB taxonomy): domain Bacteria; phylum Bacteroidota; class Bacteroidia; order Chitinophagales; family Saprospiraceae; genus JALZUU01. The sequence continues at coordinate 8,346 of CALGJS010000192.1, forward strand.
TAGTTAAGTTATGATTTAACTAAGAGATTATCGGTTAAAATGAGCGGTCAGTCTTTATGATTGATTAAAACCTAATAAACAATAGCATATCAGTAGTTAGTACCATAATGAAGACTAGGTTGCCCCTTTTGTCAAGGTTATCATTAAGATAAGGAAAATAGAATTTTTGAAAACTTATTGATTCTAAGGGTACTATTTATTGGTTTCTATATACTCAATTACGCTCTCTAGATTTATACCATTCATAGCGGCACTTTCTTGTGTGTGGTTAGAAACATAACCTTCGTAAAAATCTATCATAATATTATGAGGAGTTAAAACTGTTTCATTTGTAGGAGGATCAAACTGAAGAACAGTACGGTTGGAACCTTGATGACAACCTACACAAGCTTCAGGAACCACAGCAAAGCCATGTCCTTTTTGTGTGTTCATATCTATATTGTATTCGCCACCGCGGAATTTTGCTGTTAAATTTTCCTCTTCTATTGTTAAGTCAACAACTTCATCTATTTCTGCTTGACATCCAATGGTCAATGAGAGAAATAATCCTAGAATTATTAAGCTGGCAAATGTAATGTTTGAATTTTTCATTTTGATTTTATTTTTTGTGGTTTAAATTAAATTTCACTAAATTTTAATTTCTCTCTATGTCTTTGAAGACACATAAACAATGTAGTGATAATA
>CALGJS010000193.1 GCA_937927835.1 uncultured Saprospiraceae bacterium
TTTCTTTTAGTACGCTTAGGAGCGTTAATTTTAACTAGTCCAAATGCTTTTTTGATCTCTGCTACTTTGTCTAATTTTTCCCAAGTAAAAGTTTCTACTTTCATTTTCTTGGTTCTACCCGCACCATCAGTGAAAGAAACTGTTTTCTTCTCAGATTTACGTCCCATGTGTCCGTAAGCAGCAGTTTCAGAATAAATAGGCGTACGAAGTTTTAGACGTTGCTCGATCGCATAAGGACGCATGTCGAATACTTTTTCAACCTTCTTAGCAATCTGTCCGTCCGTCATATTTACTTTAGCAGAACCGAAAGTCTGTACATAAATATTAGTTGGCTTAGCTACACCGATCGCATAAGAAACCTGAACCAATACTTCAGAACAAACACCTGCTGCTACCAAGTTTTTAGCGATGTGTCGCGTAGCATAAGCAGCAGAACGGTCCACTTTACTTGGATCTTTACCAGAGAATGCACCACCACCGTGTGCTCCTTTACCACCATAAGTATCAACGATAATCTTACGACCTGTTAGGCCGGTATCACCGTGTGGTCCACCGATTACAAATTTTCCGGTAGGATTGATATGGTAAGTGATTTTATTATCGAATAAATTTTGGATGCGCTTTGGCAATTTTTTCATGACACGAGGAATCAAGATCTTGATCATATCATCTTTGATCTTTTTTAGCATCTTAGCATCAGGACCAAAATCATCGTGCTGAGTTGAAACAACGATCGTATCGATACGAACTGGCTTATTGTCATCACTGTATTCAATCGTTACTTGTGATTTAGAATCAGGTCGTAGATATTTCATCTGCTTACCCGCTTTACGGATAGCAGCTAGTTCTTCTAAAATTTTATGAGAAAGATCTAATGCTAATGGCATGTAGTTAGAGGTCTCATTGGTTGCGTAACCAAACATCATCCCTTGATCACCTGCTCCTTGGTTTTCTTTTTTCTTACGCTCTACTCCCTGATTGATATCAGGTGATTGTTCGTGGATAGCAGAAAATACACCACAGCTATTGGCTTCGAACATGTATTCAGACTTAGTATAACCGATACGACGAATCACGTCTCGAGAGATCGTCTGTACGTCGAGATAAGTTTTGGATTTTACTTCTCCGGCAAGTACCACCTGACCAGTAGTCACGAGGGTTTCGCAAGCTACTTTTGAACTAGGGTCAAAAGCAATAAAGTGATCAACTAAAGCATCTGAAATTTGATCAGCTACTTTATCCGGATGTCCTTCGGAAACAGACTCAGAAGTGAAGAGGTATGACATAAATATGTTTTTAATAAAAAAGTGAATTATTTATTCGGAATAAGCTATGAGCTTATTTCTTTGCGGGGCAAAAATAAGGATTGTTTTGATAAAAAACTAAGGAGTGAGGCTTGATGTTTATTTGGATAAAGCCTCATATTGAAAGAATATCCTTTTATAAGGCATTTGGAGGAGAAAATAGCGTGTTTTCTAAGAATAATATAAAAGATAATTTATGAAGAAAGTCTTTTAATTTTTCAAATGCAAAATCGAGTGCAAAGGGAAAGACGAATTTACTCTTTAGTCTGATAAAGTTTTGACTAAAATCATAGATGACTAATAGAGAACACTTAACTGGAAGTGCAGTGCACCCAATAGGGAGCATTGCACTTTACCGTCTGTTTTTATTCACTATTTTGTAATAGAATAAGCTAATTCCGCAAATGATTCCCATTTGTCCGAATGCAGGAATGGAATTTGAACCCAATTCCCCATAGGCTTGGTATTAGCTTTAGGGTTAAACAAGCTGGTGCCTTTTAAAAGCATTGCTTCTCTATGAACTTGACCGAAAAGTTTACAAACTATTTGACCATCATAAAACATTATAAAAGGTCTTCTACCTACTTTGTAACAAGGGACACCAAACATGCAACTCCTTTTTTTCTTCGTGATCAATTCACCAATTTGGTCAAATAAATCTATTGCTTCCATGTCTACCATTTTCATGTTTTACCAATGCTTCATGATAATATTTTTCATGTGCTTCATGATAATTAAAGTTAGCAACTAATTTATTGCAATCTGATACGATATTTGATAATTTTTGGTCAGTCATTTTTATTTGATTTTAAAAAGTTAACAAAACGATAGTCACGTGCCATTGCAGCTGTATAAATAAAAGCTGCACCTGCCATTGCAGTATCCCTAAATGTTGCAATTACTTGGAGAAAATCTCCTGCCATAGCTTTGGGAATATGAATCATAAAAACAAAAAGCAAAAGCATGATACCTAATAAAAAGGCAGCTAAGCCATCTAATTTTTTTATGATGGCACTTATCGTAAATGCCATTAGACACACTCCTGTAAAGTAAACCCAGAAAGTAGGGAATGGCAAATAAGAGGGAATGTAAGGAAGGCTAAATTCCAAAGGACCAAAATGTAAAATTCCAAAGGCAGCAAATGGAAGAATGAAAAGCCATTTACCAATGTTTTTTAAAGTATTCATTGAGTTAAAATTTTTAGAAAGTGAGAAAATTCAATTACTAAATGACCATCATACTTCCCGCATCCACATCTACATCTACAATATGGCTGTTAAATGGAGTGCAAATATTGCTGCCACCTTTTTGTTGAGTACCATAATTTAATTTGTTTTAATAATTAATAATGATACAAAGATGCGGGAGTGTTTTTGCTAAAGGTTTGACCTATGTCAAAGTTTTGCTTTTAATCTACTTAAAGTAGCTTCTGATATGCCCAAGTAAGAAGCAATTAATCGGTTGGAGAGGCGTGTGAAAATAAAAGGATGGTCGGAAAGTAACCATTTTAGTCTATCTAAAGCATCCATTGTCATTAGAGTTTGTACTCTTTCGATAGATTTGGTATAGGACTCTTCTAAAAGTTGTTGATAGATTTGTTGAAAACCATTTAAGTTTTGAGAGAAGTATTGAAACTGTTGCCTACTTATTGCTAATAGCTCACTTTTTTCAACCGCAACTATTCTTTCATTTGAAGGTTGTTGATTGATAAAACTATTCATGGCAGTTCGCCATTCTTTTTCGAAAGCTAAATTGGTAGTACTTTCATCCCCATTAAGATTGTAAGTTGTAATTTTCAAGCAACCGTTCACTATGAAAAAACAATTTCGACATACTTCTCCTACTTCAACTAAAACGTGATTTTTTTTAGTTTTAATTGGCTTAAAGGCTTCTAAAACTGAATCGATATTATCAGGTTTTTTGCCTAACTTTTGAGTAATGTATTCTTGTAATTTCTCTTTCATTTTTTGATTACGACCAACTAAACGATAGACAGTTTTGGCAGTTCGCTTGAAGTTGTTGTTACTTTTGAATTTTTCTTCTGAATAATTTTATATCTTCTCTTAAAGTTTTCTATTTCACCGCACAATTTAGTAAGGTTTTTTCTCCTCCTGGCGTAACCAGTACACCTTCTAGTTCATCACCAATTGTTACTGGACCGACGCCAGCGGGCGTACCTGTATAGATATAATCACCTTTTTGTAGCTTGAAAAATTTACTAACATAGACAATCAAATCGTCGAAAGGAAAGATCAAATCTTTGGTAAAACCGTGTTGTACCTTTTCTCCGTTTTTATTTAAATAAAATTCGAGATGACCATCGATGGTAGCAGATTTAAGATTGGCAAATTTGCCAATGACAGCGGAATGATCAAAAGCTTTCGCGATTTCCCAAGGATGTCCTTTTTCTTTACATTGTTTTTGTAAATCACGAGCAGTAAAGTCAATGCCAAGGCCAATTTCTTGATAATAATCCTTAGCAAATTCCCGTTGGATATGGCGACCGTTTTTACTGATTTTTAAAACCAACTCTAATTCATAGTGAAGGTCTTTGGTAAATTCAGGATAATAAAACGGTTTGCTATTGACGAGTAGGGCAGAGCCAGGTTTCATAAAAACGAGTGGCTTGGTTGGAACTTTATTGCCAAGTTCTTTGGCGTGGTCTGCGTAGTTACGACCGATGCAAATGATTTTCATAAACTAGAATTTAACGTTTAGTAATCCACACATATCCTTCACTTCTTTCACGGTCTCCTGTGCGATTTTTCTGATCTCCATCGTCGAGTACTTAATCTGAGATTTGATTTGTTTTTTATCTTGATTAAGTGCTGCTCGTCTATCGACAAATTTACGATTGAGTAAAACAAGGCCATCAGCGACGGCCTCTTTTAAATCCGAATATTTTAAACTACCATTATTATAATCCTCCAATAAAGATTGGTGTGCTTCTAATTGGTCGCTGGCTTTGAGTAAACTAAATAAGTTTTCTACGCCGGCACTCATCGTACCTTCTGGCGTATCACCAGCATCTGTAACGGCAGATTTGATCTGTTTGCGGATTCGTTTTTCATCATCAAAAATATTAATAAAATGTTTCTCTCCTGCACTTTTACTCATTTTTCTGAGTGGATCAGCAGTAGATTGCACCTTAGGAATTTCCGTCAATAACGGCTCAGGCATCACAAAAAAGTCTTTCCCCATTTGGTGATTAAATCGTTGAGCAATATTACGCGTTAACTCTAAATGCTGCACTTGATCTTTTCCGATAGGAACATAATCCGCTCGATAGATTAAAATATCCGCAGCTTGTAATACCGGATAATCCAGTAAGCCTGCAGAGATAAAATCATCTTCTCCTTTCTTGGCACTCTTGTCTTTAAACTGCGTCATCCGAGTCAGTTGACCATAAGAAGTAAAGCAATTAAAAATCCAGCAAAGTTCTGCGTGCTCAGGTACCAAGGATTGGATAAAAAGATTTTCAGATTTGATACCGGTAGCCATCAAATTAAAAATCAATTCCCACGTAGTCGTTCGCAGTTTTTTATGATCAAAAATATGCGTCATCGCATGGTAGTCTACTACGCCGTAAATACATTTGTATTCTTCTTGAAGCGAAACCCAATTTTTGATGGCACCAAAGTAGTTACCGAAATGAATGTGGCCCGTAGGCTGAATACAAGAAAGTACCGTCTTCATTGTTGAATCGTTGAATCGTTGATTTGTTGAATCGATTATAGAAAATAAAAAAGTGTATTTTTTTATATAAAATAAGTACTTGGACAAAATTATATGTAAGTTATGACCAAGGAAATTTTTGAGCTAGTCAATGCGCAAAAACCGGAGTTATGCCGTAGCATAATGAGGATTTTTGTAAACCTGCCTGCCGGCAGGCAGGGCAGAATAGCTCAAAAAAATCCAGTCATAACTTATAGTTTAATTTGTCCACGTACTTAACTTCTATAATGAACAGTCAACTCGTGATAAAATAAATATGATTTAAATTTTTTATAAAAAACTAAAATAGCATCATGAAAATCTATATGATACTGTTGAGTGAGTGAGAAGTTATTTAAACTCAAAACTCAAAACTCAAAACTCAAAACTCAAAACTCAAAACTCAAAACCTCAACATCTAGCTCACAACCGCCATAATCGAAATTTCAATATTGACAAACTTAGGCAAGTTGGCTACTTCTACGAGTTCACGTGCCGGAGCGGTATCATCATTAAAGTACTCAGCGTATACGGCGTTGATGCGACTATAGTTGTTCATATCCGAAACAAAAACAGAGCATTTAAAAACTTCTTCAAAGGTAACTCCTGCTTCCGTTAGAATAGCCTGAATGTTTTTCATGACTTGGTGCGTCTCCGTTTCGATATCGTCCATGACGAGATTACCCGTCGCCGGATCAAGTGCGATCTGTCCTGAAGCATAGAGTACACCGTTAACGATTACTGCTTGATTATATGGTCCAACAGGAGCCGGAGCGTTTTTAGTTTCAATTATTTTTTTCATAAGTGGGTGATTATAAACGTGCGAAATTCTTGGCATTTTCCAAGGTGAAAAAGCTGCCCTAAATATAACAGAAAAAGCCCCGCATAACTATTGTATGGGAGCTTTTTATTATTTGATGCTGAAAGGATTAACTTAATCCTCCAGTTCTTCTTCTGCTTGAATAACTACCTGTCCCCGGTAGTACATAGTACCATCGAGCCAGTAAGCACGGTGATAGAGGTGTGCTTCTCCAGTAGTTGTACACTTAGCTACAGTAGGAACTACTGCTTTGTAATGTGTTCTACGTTTGCGTTTGCGCTGCTTCGAGATTTTACTCTTAGGATGTGCCATTTTAGAATATTTAATAAGTAATCAAAAACTTGATTACTTAGGTATTATAATAGTTGAGCAGTCGGTTTAGTTCCCACTCAGTTTATTTAATTCGTCCCAAATAGGATTATTAGTTGTTTTTTTCTCTTCCTCCTCTTTGGCCAATCGTGCTAGCACGGCCGGATCGCACGGAGGTGGAGTATCGTTTTGACAATCGTACGTTTTTATCATCGGTACAGACAAGCCAACGAATTCGTATATATATTTAGCAACGTTAATTACTGTTGTTTCTGCCGGTAGGTAAACTACCTCATCCACTTCAGATTCGTGGTCACTTAATTTTATAATTAGCTGATACTGACCTTCAATTGGTAAATTGATATCGGCCAAACATCGGTCGCATTCTGCCTTGACGGTTCCTTGTACATCCAAATCGAGGACAAACATATCTGGTCTTTTGTCAAAATCCAGTTGGACATTGACGTCGCTCTCTCCGATAGGTGCTTTGCTAAATTCGGCAAAAAAAGTCGAATCTAGGTGGAAATTGTATTGGTGAACACCGCTTTTAAGTCCCCTAACAGGTATCGAAAAATTGTTCAAAGTTGCCATAGGAAAAAGAACTGCTTAAAAATGCGGTGCAAAGATACCTTTTTTTGTGCAAAAATGGGAAATTTTTTTGGGAAAATGTGGGAGGATGAATGCTTGATCAAAAGCAGGGATTTTAACCTTAAAATCTGCTGCTTTTTCTGACCAAATCTATCCACCAACTCCACTTTACTTCTCGGCTCCTACACTAACCAAAAAATCAACTACCTCCTGGTGTTTGCCTCTTTTGGCCATGCTTAAAGGAGACCGAATTTCAGAGTTTAAATTATATCCATCTCGGACGGATTTATTGACATCCGCTCCTTTGGATACTAAGTATTTCACCACTTCTAGGTGACCAGACCAAGCTGCACCGATCAGAGGCGTTTCATCATTTCTTACATAGATGTCGATTTCGGCACCTTTTGAAACGAGGTATTTTACCATGTCGAGTTGCCCATATTTTGCGGCCATGATGAGGGGATTTCCATCACCATCTACTGATTTGTTGATATCTGCTCCACGCTCTACCAATGCTTGTACTAAGGAGACGTGACCGCCTTTGGCTCCAAGGATCATTGGACTTCCGTCTGCTTCCGAGCCGCGATTTGGGTCTGCACCACTTTCTAAAAGCATGGTAACCACATCAGAATGTCCTCTGGCTGCTGCTAGCATCAATGGGGTTCCATCTCGATTAACACGACCATTTACATCTGCTCCTTTGTCGATTAAGAAGCGAACGACTTCACAATGTCCATTTTTGGCAGCAGACATTAGTGGTGTTCCATCTCCGTTTACTTTTCGATTTACTTTTGCTCCTTTTGATATTAATAAATCAACAAAATATAAGTGATTTTTTTCTGCGGCGATCATGAGTGCAGTGGCATCTCCTTTGGCTTTATAGGTTGATTTGGCACCAGCGGCAAATAATAATTTTGCAATTTCTAAATTTCCAGTCGCTGCGGCAGCACCTAATGGCGAACGAGGTTCTCCATCACCAGGGTAGGAACAATTTGGGTTGGTGGTTTTTAATAAGGTTTTAACGGTAGAAATTTGTTCTGCTTTTACGGCTTGTAATAAGGCGCGGCAATCACTGTCTTGTGCAGATAAGAAAAATGATCCAAAAAGAAAGAGAGATAAAAAAGATAAAGTTTTCATAACTTGATATTTTAAAAATTAATTGATGAATCAAACTTAATGGGAATTAAGAGATGATGTTGAGAATAACGACCGATTGGAATTAGCAACCTATGAAAAGTCAAAAAATAGGGTTGAATGGATTCGTCATAAGCAAAGGTGCATTGGGGAGGTAATAAGGACTATTCGGCTTATTCTTTAAGATAATAACAGAAGAATACCTATTTTAGGAACTGATATGGAAAAGCAAAATAAATGGATCGATCAGATTTTACAAAATAGGGTAGCAAGTCATTCGCTATTTTGGTTGGTGCTTTTATTTGTCACTTCATTATTGGGGAGTTTTAATGGCTCTTTTAAATTTGCGCTAATTAATAATACAGCGCTATTGCCATCACAGATGATGGCTGCTTATCTGCTTTCTTATTATCAGGTTCCTGAACTTTTATTAAAAAGACAATATTTAAAATTTTCTCTTTCTTTTATTGGATGTGCTTTTGTGTTTATGATCATTGCTCGTTTAATGGTCATCTATATTGCAGAGCCATTTTTTAGAACGGATTTTGAGCAAGAATCTTTTTTAGAAATATTATTAGAGCCATTTTATTTATTGTTTGTTTATTTTCCAGCGGTGTACTTATTTCCTTTTATTATGTTGATTATAAAAACTTTGAAAGAACGGTTTGAAGAACGACATCAACTGGAAATTTTACAAAAAGAAAAAGCAACAACGGAGCTTAATTTTTTAAAAGCACAAATTCACCCACACTTTTTATTTAACACCTTGAATAATCTTTATTCCTTGACGCTTGATAAATCTGATCAGGCACCAGAGGTGGTAGAAAAATTATCTGATATGTTGGACTATATGCTTTATCAGTGTAGTGATCCTACGGTTGCGATTCATAAAGAGGTGAGTCTTTTAGAAAATTATATAACCTTAGAAACGATTCGATATGGTGATTTACTAGATTTGGTTTTTAATAAAAATATTGAAAATGCTGAGGTAGAAATTGCGCCCTTGATTTTGCTTTCTATTGTTGAAAACGCTTTTAAGCACGGAGCTAGCGGTAATCTTAAAAATCCTACGATTCATATTGATTTGAAGGTGACGAATGAACATCTTTATTTTAAAGTTTTCAATACCAAACCGACGAGACCAAAGGTAGTGTTGAAAAAAGGAATGGGCTCGGCAAACGTCAAGCGTCAATTAGATTTGATCTATCCAGAAAAACATAGTTTGATCGTAGAAGATAAACTGGATAGTTATTCTTTGGTACTGGAAATTGATTTATAAGAAGTTATACGAATCAGAGGTGGAGTTTAATTAGCATTCTAGATACTCTAGAAAAATGCTTCTGGCTTCTTGCTTCCCTCAATCGCGATTAAAGAGGGCAAGAGGCAAGAAGCAAAAAATGCCCATAATTCTTGTTTCGGAGATTCCCCTATTTTTCAATAAATTTATTTTTAACCCCTGATTCGCATAAGTCTTTTAAAAACAGAATAATATGTCTGACCGAATAAAATGTATTATTGTCGATGATGAACCTTTAGCGATCAAATTGATTACGCGACATGTAAATGAGTTGCCAGGATTAATACTCGTAGATAGTTTTCAAAACCCTTTGGAAGCTTTTGA
>CALGJS010000194.1 GCA_937927835.1 uncultured Saprospiraceae bacterium
CTGGTTCTTGTACATAAGATTTCACAACTCGAATGCCGCTATAGACTTCTTGTGCTGTACTGTTTAAGGTGGCCAATTGTTTTTGAATGATTCCACTTTTTTTATTAATCAAATTACTGACATAATAAATAGAGATAGATAGAAAGGGCATGGGTAATAAACAATAGAAGGTCAGCATCGGACTCACCGAAAGCATCGAATAGATCACAAAGAAAAACAGCGATGCTAAATTTATTCCATACAAAATACCAGGCCCAAGATACATTCTTACTTTAGAAACGTCTTCCGTGATCCGCGACATCAAGTCTCCGGTATTATTTTTTTTATAAAAAGCCAAATTGAGATTTTCGTAATGCGCAAAAATCTCCTTTCGCATATCATATTCTATCAATCTAGACATGACGATAATGGTCTGTCTCATGAAATACATGAATATTCCCATTAAAAATGCCAAGATCAAGACCAACCCTCCAAAAAACAAAAGGACCGTTCCTAATTGTGCAAAAAGGACTTTTTGAGAGGCATATCCTTCGGTAAGATTGTATAAACTGATATTTTCAATCACAAGATCCAAGGCATAACGGATCATCTGAGGTTGGAGTACCCTAAAATAGTTACTGAGAGAAACAAAAATGATCCCTAGCAAAAACCGCCATCGGTATTTATAAAAGAATTTATTAAGAACGGCTAACTGTTGCACAGGCTCGAAGAAGCGTTTTTATAGAAGTTGTTATAATAGAATGTATCAAATTTGAAACTGAGGCGTAAAGATACCTATATTTAAAGCGAAAGATTGTAATTTTGTGGTGACTTCCTAGATAACCATTTTTACGCTTTGGCGTTTCGCCCTAACCAATTTATAAATTAACAAACCTTTTCGGCAATAGTTGTCGAAATTAATACCATCTTAAAATGAGTATGAACCGAATTGTTACCCTTGATGAGTTTATCATCAAAAGACAAAAAGATTTTGACTTCGCTTCTGGTGAATTGACAGGCTTGCTTCGAGATATCGGGGTAGCCGCTAAAATTGTCAACCGAGAAGTAAATAAAGCAGGATTGGTCAATATTCTAGGAACGGAAGGAGAAGCCAATGCTTCTGGAGATACCGTACAGAAATTAGATATGTATGCCAACGATAAACTGATCGACTGCCTAAAAAATAGTGGAGAATGTTGTGGGATTGCTTCAGAAGAAAACGAAGACTTTATTTCAATTCCTCCTGTGGCTGGCAAAGACGCTAAATATGTAGTAGTTTTTGATCCATTAGATGGTAGCTCCAATATCGATGTAAATGTATCGGTTGGAACCATCTTCGGAATCTACCGTCGTAAGAGTAAGGCTTCTGGCCCTTGCGAATTAAAAGACTTTTTACAAAAAGGAACAGATCTAGTAGCAGCTGGATATGTATTATATGGTACTTCTACGATTTTAGTTTATACAACTGGTCGTGGCGTAAATGGTTTTACCTTAGATCCAACGATTGGAGAATTTTGTTTGTCACACCGAGATATCAAGATTCCAAATAGAGGAAATTATTACTCTGTTAACCAAGGATATTATTTGAAGTTTGATGTAGAAATGCGTCGATATATTGATCATTGTTCAGACATGAACTTACGAATGCGATATATCGGTTCAATGGTTTCAGATATTCACCGAACGTTACTACAAGGAGGAATCTTCCTTTATCCAAATACACGGAAGTATCCAAAAGGTAAACTACGTTTGTTATACGAATGTAATCCATTGGCCTTCATCGTCGAACAAGCTGGTGGAAAAGCCATCAACGCCAACCTCGAAAGAATCATGGAACAAGATGCGCACGAGCTGCATCAGCGTGAAACCATCGTGATCGGTTCTCCTGAAATGGTGGATGAAATGAAAGAGTTTATTCAACGGTATAGTATTCCTGGATATAAGGTGGAAGGGTAGAATAAGAATGTGAATAGGAATTAGAATAAGAATGAGAATTGGAAATCCGAGTGACGTATGGTTGCTCGGATTTTTTATTTTGAAAGTGTTTTTGTTAAAATATGTGTGTTGAAATATATTCAAATAGAAAGTGAGAACGAACCAATTTCTCAAATAATTTTATCAGATATTTACGGAAAGAGGATCACCATAAAGAAAGTAAATGATCATACTATTAGAATAGAAACAATTGGAATAGAAACAGGAATCTATTTGATTCAGATTCAGCTGGCGAATGGAAAATTGATTTCTAAAAAGATTATTATTGACAATTGATGTGTTTTTTTAAAGGTTTAACACTCCTTTATTGTTAAATCATTAATTTTAGTAGGTCGAACGAGTAATTATTAAATATTTAGTCATGCGAATCATTTTCTTTTTCTTATTCTTTATTTTCTCCGAAGGACTATATGGCCAGTTGTATGGCCATAAGCTTTTTCCTATTGGAAATAAGAGTTTAAATGCTTCAGGAATATTCTTGAATAATAATGATCGAGCATTTGTACCTGTAGTCTATTATCCAGGAGACACTTCGACCGTAATTACCTTTGATCAACAAGGAGGTAATCGCTTAGATATTGAAGTTCCTAACTTTCTTTTTCCAGTATTCTCCTTTACTCATATTGATGGAGATAATTTTTTTTATGGAAAAGATAATACAATTGAAAATAATCTACAAATCATAAGAATAGATACGACGAATCAAATGATATGGCAGAAAAGCTTTCAAACAAATTTAGATGCTTCTTTTCCAAATGATATAGTAACCATTGGAAATGATCTTTATATAACTGCTGTAAATGATAGAACAGAACCCTATCATCGTCGAGTTAATGTAAAAAAAATTGATGTATCGGGGGAAGAAATATGGACAAGAAATTATAATAGTGCTAGCTACATATCTTATCCCACTAAGATGATTGTATCCTCTGATGATAATTTATTATTATCCGCTATCTTTAGACATCAATTATCTGTACCGTTTACAACAAGTCAAATAACTAAAATAAATTCTTTGGGCAATGTTGTTTGGGAAGTTTTAGGGTTGGAGAAGGCTAGAGATGGTGCGGTAAGAGTTGATGTAGCCCAACTTTCCAATGGAAATATTCTCCAATTATACGAAGTAGATAAATTTGACGATTTTGAGTATCGAAGTGTTTATAATCCCTTTCCAGTACGAATGGATTGGTACGACCCAAACGGTAGTTTTCTATTTCATAAATATATTGAATATCCAAAGCTAGAACAATTCGAGCGCGGCAATGTAACTGCCGGAAACGGAGATTATTTCTTTTTGACAGGCGCCCATTTGGATAATGAGCTACCTAGTGAACGTTACGGAGTAGTAACCAAGTTTAATAATCAAGGTGATACCATCTGGGCCAAACAATATTACCACCCCAACTATCCAGAGCCAAACGACCGGAGATTTATCCGAAATCTAATTGAGCTAGATAATGGAGATTTATTATTATTAGGAATGACAGGTGCCCAAGGAAGTTTTAACGAAGTGTGGTTTATGCGTGTCAACGAACACGGCTGCTTCGGTACGACTGAGTGTGATGACCTTGTGACGAGTACTGAGACGGAACTAGACTTTTCGTTATTAGATATAAAAATATTCCCCAATCCAGCGACGGATATTTTACAGATTACTTCCGCAGCAGATCGGCCGATCCAAAGGGCTAGATTATATGATTTTAATGGACAAACACTGGTGGAGATGGACTTGCCAAATAATGGTCAGTCGAGTTTAGATATTTCCGTGGCGGAATTTCCAGAAGGGAATTATATCTTGTCTTTGGAGCTGAAAGGCGGGAAGGTGGTGACGGAGATCATAGCTTTGCGAACGCCGTGAGCAGGCATTAACGAAGGCAAGCGTTCTTAAAGCTATGTTAGCTCTAACTCTCTTTTTTTGAGATAAAACACATAATTTTATGAAAAATTAAAAAATATTGTTTTTATTGTTCTTTATGAGCAAATCAAAAAAGAAAACACACCATCCTTACGCCAAACTATTCGAGTACGTTTTTCAAAAAAACGAAATGGTGGAGGAATTTATGAAGAAATTCTTTCCATTACCATTATTAGAAAATCTAAAAATTTCTACCTTAAAACCCCAAAGCGTTTCTTACTTGTCACCTGAGTTGGCTCGGTTATATTCTGATGTGGTCTATACTTGTCGTTATGGTAAAAATGAAGATAAAGTACTGATAACTTTACTTTTTGAACATAAGAGTTATCTTTCGCCATATCCTCACCTTCAGTTATTAGGTTATATGCTTAAAATCTGGGAGCAGCAGCGAGATAATTCTGAAGTCGTAACGCCTGTTATTCCGGTAGTTTTATATCATGGGGAAGATAAGTGGAAGGAGCGTAATTTTACGGATATGTTTGTGGGAGAAATTGGTGAGGATCTTATACCTTATATTCCAAAATTTGATTTACACCTCGTAGACTTAAGTCAGGAAAGCGATGAGAAACTAAAATCCCTGGAAAAACGTTTCCTTACTAGTAGTCTGCTGACATTTAAATATCATAAGAATCGAGAGTATATCCGACAGCATTTTAGCTTTTTAGTAGAAGTAGATAATGACATTTATCAACAAACAATGCTTGTATTCCTCATAAAAAATTACGATATTAGTAAAAATGAGGTAGAAATTTTATTGGAGGATACCTCTGAAGAATCAAAATTAAAAATTATGAATGCAATAGACGAGCGTTATTTTGAAGGCGAGAAAAAGGGAATTCAAAAGGGAATCCAAAAGGGAATCCAAAAGGGAATAGAAAAAGGAGTTGAACGAGGAAGACATAACGAAAAGGTTCAAGCAGTCAAAAGAATGGTTGAAAAAGAACTACCGAATCTTTTAATTACTGAAGTATTAAATGTTACCCAAGAATTTATCAAAGGAGTAGTCGAAGGTACAATTACTGAAATGGAATAAAACTCGCCCAAAATTTGTTCCTTTCCTTAAATCCTACTACTTTCATTTCTAAAAAATGTCCACCTTTTTTACGATTCCTTTTCTAGCTTTTAAATTGCGATTCCACGGCGGTAATGAATTGATTTTACCGTTACGTGATTTAGACGCACTACAGTTGGGAACCTTGCCAGAAATCCTCGCAGGCAAATACGCAGAAAAATTTCAAAAAATATTTATTGATCGTGCCGATTATGTAACTTTAGTCAACGAAGCGGATTACTCAGATTATTTTAAAGCAGAGATATCCTTAGAATTTAATCAGGCAAAAGATAAGATTGCTTATCCGAATTTTTCACTCGACTTTTTTTATTATTGGAAACAAACACCACACGGTTTTTGGGCCGTCGTCCCGAACCTCGGCGTAGAAGCGATGGCTACGGAATTTGAAGAACTAGAAATTCAACTCGAAGAATCGATCCGCCTTTCCTTTATTCAAAATAAAAGATTAAAAGCGGTTGAAAAAATTGCTTCCACTATTTGGTTTGAAAAAGTAGAATTGATTCGACAAGATGTGCAATACAGCACGTACGCTCTAGCCGAACAAGAAAATGTGGGAGATGCCAAGGAAGTGAATTGGTTAAAAAAACTAGCCTTTCCGTTATCCATTAAAAATCAAGAAACTTGGCATCGTGATAAAGAGTTGGATAGTCTTAGTCGAGCAGTTCAAAATGATTTTAATTCCAGTGTTTTACTCGTTGGAAAATCGGGGGTTGGAAAGTCTGCTTTGATTTTAGAGTTAGCACGTAGACTTCGTATGTCTGAAGCCGAAACTACGATCTGGGAAACGAATGCTTCACGTATGGTTCGTGAATTAACCGAAGATACGGGTTGGGAAGAGAATTTTGGTTATCTCTGTCAACAACTGACCAACACCGATGATTTTTTATTTGTTCAAAACCTTACGGAATTATTTGAAGTAGGGCAGTACGAAGGCAGCGAAACTAGTATGGCCGATGCGTTGCAAACTTATCTTGGTCAGGGGAAAATTTCTATCCTGACCGAATGTACGCCGGAAGAATTAAGTCGCATCGAACTGAGATCACCAAACTTTACCTCCTTATTTCAAATCATTCGATTAGAAGAACCAACCAAAAATTTAGAAAAGATAATTATCGGTAAAGTACAATCTATTGCCAAACGTCAAAAACTAAAAATTGAACGATCTGCCATTGAGGAAATCATTCGCTTGAGTCGTCGCTTTTCTCCTTATTCAGGAATGCCCGGTCGTCCTATTCGATTTTTAGAATCCCTTTTATTGGATAGTCAAACAGAAGGAGAAGCGGTTTCTAAAATTACCCGTGCTGCCGTGATCCGACGTTTTTCTCAAGAGTCTGGATTGCCCTTATTTATGATTGATCCAGAAATTCCATTGCCACTTGAAAAAATAAAAAATGAATTTAATCAAGCAATTTCCGGCCAAGAACTAGCAGTGGATAATGTTCTGAATATGTTGGCCACCGTCAAAACAAATTTGAGTTTTAGCGGTAAGCCGATTGCTTCGTATTTATTTGTTGGACCAACTGGGGTTGGAAAAACGGAGTTGGCAAAAGTGCTGAGTAAATTTATGTTTGGAAATGAGGATCGAATGATTCGTTTCGATATGAGCGAATATGCGCATCCGATGGCGGTAGCGCGATTAATAGGATCTTCTTTTTTCTCTGATGGATTATTGACGTCAGCGGTACGACGAGAACCTTTTTCTGTTTTACTTTTTGATGAGATTGAAAAAGCAGATCGTGGCTTCCAGGATTTATTATTACAAATATTAGATGAAGGAAGGTTGACGGATAGTCAGGGGAAGATGGTGAATTTTTGTAGTACTATCATTATTATGACTTCGAATATTGGTGCGGCCAATTTACAAGATAATCGGATTAGTTGGAAATCAGATATTGATGCTACGGAGATCGCACAACATTTTGAGTTTGCAGTTCAACAAAATTTCCGACCTGAATTATATAATCGAATTGATCGGATTACGCCTTTTAGTCCGCTGTCGCGAACGACGATTGCACGAATTGTAAAAAGAGAAATTGCGAAACTAAAAGAACGAGAAGGAATAAAGTTTAGAAATCTAACTGTTGGTTTGGATGATTCTGTTTTTGATTTTTTAGGAGTCAGAGGATATAATCGACGATATGGTGCGCGTTATTTACAACGTGCGATTCGAGAAGAATTGATTATTCCGTTGAGTAGAGCAATCAATCTATTTGATTTTGCCAATCAAACGGTTGCGCGCTTATCTGCTGATCCTAAAAAAGGTATTCACTTTGAGATTGAAAGTGATGAGATGGCTTTTGACTTATGGTTAGAAGAATTAAATAAAATCAATGATGCAGATTTTGCCAGTGACCTAAGACGAAAAATATATCGACTGATGGGAGGCCGCGTTTATGTACATCTCTTGGCTCGGATCGAGCAACTCGAAGGAATGAAAAAACGGATGAAGGAAAAGTTTTGGAAAAATCCCGAACATACCCGAATCTATACCGAACTGTATAAAATCAAAGAAACCTTTCTACAACTAAAAGCCCGGATTGAAAAAACAGAATTGTCTTTAGCACTGATAAAGATGGATATGGAACCGGCGCAGGAAGAAATTCGAGAAGGATTGAAAATTTGGGAAGCAGATTTTTGGCAATCTAAATTAGATTTATTTCTATCGGCTAATGATACTGGCAATGGCGCCCAATTCGGTATTTTTGGACCGAACCTAACGCCGATCATAGATTTTTATAAATCCCTTTTTGCTGCCAAAGAATATGAATATAAGGTACAAGGTGTCTGGTATCGGAAAGAATGGTATGAACGATTAATTCCAATAAAAGATAGTGCGACAGGAGAACTAGCACCAGCGCACGAATATATCTTATCCGAAGATTTAGCGTTAGAAAAATATCCTGCGATTAAACCACCAGAAGTGGGAGATGTTTTGTATGGTCTTATTTTTATACTAAAAGGAAATTGCCCTATTTTATTTTTGGAAAACGAAGCCGGATTTCAAAGATTCGAAATGAATGATAAACTCAATTTTAAGTATTGGGTGCAAGTGGCTGCTGATAAAATAACCATTCCACCAGAAATTCACCGTCAAAAATTCTATAAAAAAGCCCAACGAGTCATCAAGCCAAATCATCTGACAGATACTCGTCTCAAAATTAATCGAGAAGTTGGTAAAGGAGAACATGTAGAGATTCTTTTAGAAACCTTGGATGAACTTTTTAAAAGCCGTCTAGATCAAGAGTTGTTTTAATTTTGCTATTTGCTATTTGTCCATTTCTAGTTGATGTTTGATCGCGCTTGCTATACGTTTACCTTGAGGTCGCCAGAAGCCAGAAGCCAGATGATGCTACTTTGGTCTGTAAAATTATTTTAAACCTAATTCACATTTTTTTTCAAAACTACCCAACCTAACAAGAGAATATCCCGTCTTACCTATTATCAGTGCCTATTTTAGGGTGAAAATGCTTAAAAGAACACAGATTTAGAGCTTAACAGCCAAATATATAAAGCTAAAAACCAAGGATTTTATATCTTTAGGTAAAACAACAACTCCCAAATAGAATGGTAAAATCTCCAATTTGGAAGTATTTCGAAGACTTTGACAAAGAAGTTATTTAAAATAACTTCAAAAGCAGGTAAAGACTGTTACACATGTTTGGAAGAAAAACCTATACCGAAAAAGAACTCGTTGAAGGTTGCATACGCAACGATCGGCGATGTCAGGAAATGCTTTATAAGCAGCATTTTCAGACGATGATTGGTATGTGTATGCGCCATACTTCTGATCGGGAGACTGCCATGGAAATTGTCAATATTGGTTTTTTAAAAGTATTTAAAAAGCTAGACACATTTACTTTTAGTGGTTCTTTGGAAGGATGGATTAGAAGAGTAGTGTATCATTGTTTGTCTGATTATTACAAGAAGAATTCCCGCTATTTGCAATTTCTCGTTTTTGAAGAACGAGATGCGCAGGTAAGGGATGAGCCTTTGAGTAATATGTATGCAGAAGACATTATGAAAATGGTAGATCTTCTACCACCCGCGACTCAAAATGTATTCCGTCTTTATGCGATTGAAGGATTGTCACATGCCGAAATTGGCGAACGAGAAAATATCAGCGTAGGTACTTCCAAATGGCATTTAAATGCTGCTCGAGAAAAGCTTAAAGCGCTATTAAAAAAAAGTAATAATTACCGAAGTTATGTTGGGTAAACAAAGAAAAAACAATAAGGTCGACCAGCAGTTTATGGATACTGCCTGGAAAAACATGGCAGAAATCTTAGATCAAGAAATGCCGGTTGAAACAAAAGAACGGCGCATCGGTTGGATGTCTATTGCTGCACTCCTAGTGATGGGATTCGTGGGAGGTATCTCTGTAATGTGGGGACTGCAAAAACACGAACCTACATCCATAGCTTCCAATCATAAAATAAATACAACCAGTGAAGCAAATATTGTCAGCACTCCTATTGTTGATAATAAGGAGACCATCACCAACCTATCTCAACAAAAAGAAAATCAAACCTTAACCTCTAATACTGCTGCTTATAATTCTAAAACTACATTTAATAATACAACAAGAAATTCTAATACTGCGAAAACTAACGTAGTGGACATACCAACAAAAAATATCATTGAAACAGAGACGTACGTAGCTCAGATTGAGGTATTGGAAAATAACGTAGCAGAGAATGTTCCTACGATTATGGCTTCTACGGAAATTAGTATGGAAAACCCAGTGATGTCTGCTAGCGCGATTGCGATAGTAGAGGAGATAAATAATCCTGCTATGCCATTATCTGAATTGCCAACTTTGGGTCTAAAAACGTTACCAATGGCTAAGACTAGTTTTGGAATCGACAATGATATAGATCTTCCAAAAAATAAAAAATGGCGTACTGGAAT
>CALGJS010000195.1 GCA_937927835.1 uncultured Saprospiraceae bacterium
TTTCGACTGGCACTACTTCGACGATAAAAAAAATGATTTTAGCCAGATAATTGTCTAACATCTTAAATTCCAAGGATCGATGTTTAAAAAAATTACGCTTTTTCTCGCGCTAGGGCTCGTGCTCCTGGGTTTTAATGTAAACTCCCAAACTACACGCTTCATTGTCAATCCCGCTACCAGTACGCTGGAAATCGGGGATACGCTCGTCGTAGCGGTAACGTCCCAGGACTTTACCGACGTCATCGCGTTCACTTATTCCATGAATTGGGACCCCAACGTCCTTGAATTTGTGGCTGGTGATGACCAAATCGTACCAGTGAATATTCCTCCTGCTTTATTCTCAGGAACGAATATGGCCAACATCGGTAACCTAACCTTTGGTTGGAATGATCCATTTCTTAATCCCATGTCAGTAAATGATGATCTGGTTTTATACGAAATTGTTCGCTTCACCGCGATCGGTGCTGGAACTTCTCCTATCAATTTGTCAGGTATGCCCGCTGCGGCCAATATCGTGACAACGACCAGTGACGAAACTCCTTTATTTACCAATGCTTCTGTAACGGTCACAGATCCCAATGCACCAAACCCAAACAGTTTCCAGTGTATGTTTGCTGATTTTGGATTAGCGATTGTCGGTGATTCTGCTGCCACCGGTGAACAGCTTTGTCTACCGGTACATCTTTGTAACGGGGATAGCCTTGTCTCTTTTCAATATTCACTGGATTTTGATCCAGCGATTTTGCAGTTTGACTCGATCACAAATATCAACCTTCCTGATCCTGGAAGTGTTTTCGAAAATTCAAATAACACAGACGGTTGGGTATTTACCTTCTGGACAGATACCCTGAATATGGGAATTGATGTTCCAGATACGCTGATTTACGATCTCTGTTTCACCGTCATTGGTGCAGGTGGAGAAATGGATACCGTGAGTATCGTAGACACTCCCGGAATTATTGAAGTTACTAAATCCTCTAATCCCGGTGTTAATATTGGAATGGAAGTCCAAAATGCACCTGTCGTAGTTAGCGGTAATAGCAATAGCGCTATTACTGTAGTAGCTGCTAATGTGGAAGGTAGTCCCGGAGATACCGTCTGTGTGGCCGTAACAGCCCAAAATTTTGACGATGTTACCTCCTTTCAATATACTTTTAATTTCGATGAAACCATCTTACAATATGTAGAACATCGAAATTTTAATGCAAATATTCCAGGCTTAAGTGCGGCTATCAATGATACACCAATGTTCTCCGATACCGGAGCTATCTTGGTAGTATATCCAAACCCTGGAGGAATGGCTTCTACGTTAATGGATGGTGATACACTTTATGAGGTCTGCTTTGTTATTGACCCAATGGCAAGTATTGGTGCGAATGCACTCGTTGGATTTTCTGATGATCCAATTGCTCGTGGTGCTTCTCAGATGGCTCCTGCTACTTTACTTTCTAATGATGGTAATGTAAGTGTGATTCCTGAAGAAGGATCCGGTGATTTTGAATTAACAATCGGAACGGCTACATTCTGTCCCGATTCTTCGATTTGTGTACCAGTAACGGTGGAAGATGGATTTACGGATGTTGCGGGTGGATCTTTTAGAGTAAACTTTGTTCCTGCAGATCTTACTTTTACAGGACTTGAAAATCTAAATCCTCTTTTAGCTGCCAACGGTATAACTTGGTTGAATAATAATCCAGCTGGTTCAGATAGAATTATTTTGATCATGGATCCGGCTGATCCAACACTGGGGAATAATCTAGGACCAGGAGCAGTGCTTTTTGAGATTTGTTTTACTGCAAATAGTAGTGCTGATGTAACCAGTCCAATTATTTTAAGTCCGAACAATACACCGGAATTTGTAAAACCTGACGGTTTTACAGTTTTTGATCCCATTATAATCAATGATGGAGCAGCAGTCATTGAAACTGCCGCTTGTCCTGCTGGAGAAGTAGACATCACGGTTACTGAAACAATTGTGAACGTACTCTGTAATGGAGACGCCACTGGATCTATCTCTTTAGATATTGGAGGTGGAGACGGAACTTTTGCCATTTCTTGGACCGGATCTCCTACCAATGTCAGTGGATTAACTACCCCTACAATTTCCAACTTAGAAGCAGGTAGTTATACGGTTAGTATCACCAGTGGTACGAGAGATTTTACAGAAACTTATATGGTAACAGAGCCAACTCCTTTAACTGGAACAACCAGTTCTACCAACATTTCCTGTAATGGTGACGCAGATGGTACAATTACCTTAACGCCTGGTGGTGGAGTAGGACCTTATACCTTTGCATGGAGCCACGGCCCTACAGATCAAAACCTTACCAACCTTGCTCCGGGTAGTTATAGCGTAGTAATCACAGATGCCAATATGTGTACGTTTAATGTTCCGGCGGTAACCATTACCCAGCCGGAAATCCTGGCCATTACCATTGACGCAACAGAGAATGTTTCTTGTTTAAATGGTAATGACGGATCTATCAGTACAACCGTGACCGGTGGTAACGGAGGTAATATGTACGTGTGGACTTCTAATACAACACAAACTAACGGAGATATTACGAACCTTACAGCTGGTAACTACCGAGTAACGGTAACGGACAGTGAAGGTTGTTCAGCGGTCTCTCCTAATATAACGATCACCGAACCTAGCACAGCGGTGGCTGTTACTACTGATAATATTCTTCCTGAAAATTGTAATGGTGGAGGTTCCATCTTTATTACACCATCTGGTGGAGATAATACCTACTCCTACCTGTGGAATACCGGAGCAATGACTCAAGATCTTGAAGATGTTTCTGCGGGAGGATATACTGTTGTAGTAACTGACGGTAGCGGATGTAGTATTACTAGTGGAATCGAAATAGTACCATTAACTCCTGATATTACCATCAGTAATATTATCACGCAACCAAATTGTGATTCTGAAGCAGATGGTGCAATTAATCTAACGATAGGTGGTGGAACGGGAGATGGATTTACGTTTAATTGGGATACGAATCCTGCTGAAACTACAGAAGATATCACCAACTTAATGGCAGGCGATTACGAAGTGACCGTAACGGATATGGGAGATGGTTGTACCACAACTGCTATGTATCAACTAACCAATTTAATTAACCTTACCATTTCTGAAGTGTCTAGTACACCTGCGGGTTGTGCTGGAGCTACGAACGGTTCTCTTACTATTCAAGTAAGTGGAGGTAGTGGAAACAACTATAGTTATTTATGGATGCCATCAGGACAAACTGGTGCAACCATAATGGATGTTGCGGCAGGAACTTACACGGTTACTGTTACAGATAATAACTCTAATTGTTCAGAAGAAGAAAGCTTTACCATTGATAGTGATGGTGGTATTGTTGTAACAGGTACTCCATCGGATGCTAGTTGTAATGGTGCTCCTAACGGAAGTATTGATATCGATGTAAGTGGTGCTGGTAATAATCCAACTTTTGCTTGGAGTGATATGATGACTACCTCAGAAGATATTTCTAATATCCCAGATGGAAACTATATTGTAACCGTAACAAGTACAGATGGGCAATGTACACAGACTGCTGCCTTTACCGTTGGTGCAGGAAATGGATTTGAGATTCAAGAAGATGGAATTGCACAAGCTACTTGTGATGGTGCTGAAAACGGAACGGTTAATATCACTGTGAATGGTGCATCTGGACCGCCTACTTTTATCTGGTCTAATGGTGAGACTTCGGAAGATATAGATAATGCGGAAGGAGGAACAACGGTAAGTGTTATCGTTACGGATGCTGTCGGTTGTCAGGAAATAGCTAGTTTCTCAGTTCCTTCAGGAAATGGATTCGATATAGATTTAGTAAGCATTGAAAATGCGAGCTGTGGTGGTGCCCAAGATGGTGCGATTGACATTGAATTAGATGGTGCAGTACTTCCATTAGATTTACTAGAATGGGAAGGACCTAACATGTTCACCGCAACGACCGAAGATATTAGTGGCGTACCTTCAGGGACGTATACCGTATTTATCACTGATGCGGAAGGTTGTAATACCATGGCTAGTTATACCATTGATAATGATAGTGGAATCAGTGGTGCAGTGCAAAACGCAACAGATGTTACTTGTAACGGAAGTATGGATGGATCTATCACTTTAGATATTTTAAATGCTTCAAATAACGTTGTCTACGCTTGGTCAGACCCGGCAGTAACTGGACAAAGTCCAATCGGCTTACCGGCTGGCACTTATTCCGTAACTATCACCGATATGGATTCTGGATGTACGGATATTATTGAAGATATCATCATCGGCGAACCGGAACCAATTACTTATACTACGGTAGTGGAAGATGCTTCTTGTAATGGAGCAAATGATGGAATGATTACGATTACTGCGATGGGTGGAAACGGAGGATTTTCCTTTGACTGGAGCCATGATGCAGCACTTATTGGCAATGTTGCTTCCGGTCTTGCACCTGGATCTTATATTGTAACGATTACAGATTCTCGTGGTTGTGAAGAGGTGACGGAAGGAATCATCGTAGATGAACCAACAGCTATTTCTGTAACTGGAAACGTAACCAATGTATCTGGTGCTGGAAACGACGGTGCGATCACCGCGATGGCTACCGGAGGAAGCGGTACTTATACGAATTACGACTGGGAAGATGGTAATGGTACCACTTTAATGGGACAAACCATCACCGGATTGATGCCCGGAACATATGATGTCACCGTGACCGATGACACCGGATGTACTGGAACAGGAACCTTTACGATTAATGCCGCAGATGCTCCTAATCCTACTTTAGTTTCAGTAACCGATGTTACTTGTTTTGATGGAAATAATGGAACAATTACAATCGGTGTGACGGGTGGTACACAACCCTATACTTTTAACTGGACACCTCCAGCAACTGGACAAAATCCAACAGGATTACCTGCTGGAACTTATAGTGTTACCGTTACTGATGACAATGGCGTTTCAGGAATTCTAAGTTCTATTGTGGTAGGAGAACCTGAAGAACTAGATTATGACCTAATGGATTTAATTTCTGTTTCTTGTCCTGGATTTTCGGATGGAGAAATAAACATTAGCCCCATCGGTGGAAACGGAGCACCTTATACGATTGCTTGGAATATCAATCCAGCACCAGCAAACGATCGTAATCCAACTGGATTAGCCGCTGGAAATTATATTCCAACGATAACGGATGCATTGGGTTGTACTGTGGAAGGTGATAATATTATTGTGCAAGAGCCAGATGAGATTTCGATCACTGCGGAATTGACAGATCCTTCTTGTAATAATGGAGGAGATTCTGGAAGTATTGTTCTGGAAGTAGAAGGAGGAACCGTAGGAGGTGGATATACCTATGCCTGGGATGTAACACCAAACCCTAATAACCTCACTTTCCCTTCCACTCCTCAACTGAACAATATGGGTCCAGGTTCATACTTCGTTACGGTAACAGATTCGAGAGGCTGTACAGCTGCTGATGGTCCTTATACATTGGAAGATCCTGGTGCTATTTTTATTCAATTAGATAGTGTCCGACACGTTCGTTGTTCCGGCATTGCGGAAGGTGCTATTTTCATTACTACTTCTGGTGGAAGTGGTGCTTTAATGCCTGAATGGAAAAATGGACAAGGAACCGTGATCAATACTGGATTTGATATTGTAGGTTTAATTGGTGGTAATTATACTTTATGTGTAACTGATGCAGCAGGTTGTTCCGAAACCCTCGGACCCATCACCGTCATGGAACCACAACCGATTACGGTCGACGATATTGAGATAGACAATGCTACTGCGAGTGCCAACGATGGCGAAATCAGATTGATCGGGGTTGATGGTGGTACACCTGCTTATACCTTCAATTGGGAAGGTCCTAATAATGCGATGCAGACCACTACGATGCCAACCATCAGTGACATCCCTCCTGGTGAATGGCGGGTAACAATTGTGGATGCGAATGGATGTACGGAAGTGATTACGGATATTATAATTTTAGGAAGTCTTAATGTGCAGGCTATCTTAACAGATCCAACTTGTAATGGGGCTAATGACGGATCGATTGAAACAATTATTAATGCAGGTACAGCACCGTTCGAATGTGAATGGAGTACCATAGATGGAGACGGAATTGTACAATTTGCATGTAGTCAGTTCACTTTAACCGCTGGAACTTACACTGTGACAGTAGAAGACGCCAATGGGGTGGTTGTTATAAATGAATATACTTTAAATGATCCAATTCCTATGACAGTAGGAATTGAAGTAACCAATCAGACTGGATCAAACTGTAACGGGCGTGTTGATACAGATGTTCAGGGTGGTACACTTCCTTATACCTATTTGTGGAATAATGGAGCTACGACCGCTGATTTAATTGATGTTTGTAAAGGAGAATACGAGGTAACCGTAACGGATGCCAACGGTTGTATTGTTATTCCTCCTTCGGCATTTGTAACCGGTGGTCCATTATCTTGGGCGAACTTTACGCCTGGTGGTGGTGCTTGTCAAGGAGGAGATGGTGGATTCCTAAACGCTGAAGTATCTGGCGGATGTGGACCATATACTTTTACACTGACAGGTCCTTCTCCTTCGATTATGACAAATGATGGAGTGGTCAACTTTACTGGATTAGATGCAGGGATGTATGAAATTACCGTTACGGATGTTGCGGGTAGCACCGCATTGGTTAATAGTTTTGAAATAACAGAAACACCACTCACTGCTGTAGTCGATACCATTATCAATAATACAATGGGTCTCTGTAATGGTGCAGTGAATATTACAATAAATGGAGGGCAACCACCTTATGTTTACAGTTGGAGTAACGGAGCTACGAGTCAAGATGTATCGGATGTTTGTATAAATCAAAGTCCATTGAGTGTGGTCGTAACAGATACAACAACTGGTTGTTTCGTTGAATTGAACGATCTTATCTTAATTGCTGGATTATCTGTTAGTTTAGAAGTTAACAATGAGACTTGTGCTGGAGAGGAAGATGGTTCCATCATCTCTACTGCGCTAGGAGGTACGCCGGGTTACACCTACCAATGGTCGAATGGAGCTACAACGCCTAACCTTACTGGATTGACACCTGGGAGTTATACCGTGACAGTGACTGATTCACAAGGACTAACAGATGTAGGATCAGGAACGATTAATGGTTCTACTGACCCGATCACAGTGACCAGTGACGTAACGACTCCTACGGGAGCGAATGCAGATGGAGCGATTGATTTGACGGTAACTGGTGGAGCAGGTGGTAATGATTATCAATGGTTATTAAATGGAATGGAAATTTCTGTTGCTCCGGATATTGCTGGTTTAACTGCAGGTATCTATACCGTTAACATTACCGATGCTTTTGATTGTATATACTCAGAAACGTTTAATCTGGCAGGAGAAGCTATTGACCTAACATTCGTTGAGGGTAGTACTGGTTGTCCCGGACAGGCTGGGGATTTAGGAACTTTAGAAGTTACTGCTTCAGGTGGAGCGGGTGGTTATACTTACCTATGGGATGCTGGTCAACCTAATACAGGAAATATTATTGGTGGCTTAGCTCCTGGCGATTATACCGTAACGGTTACCGATGCTTCCGGGCTTTCAGCTGTTGGAACAGGAACGGTAAATGAGCTGGAAGAAATTACGATTGAACTAGAAGTAGATGAAGTAAACAGTAATATTGTATCAACCGTATCTGGTGGTACTGCTCCTTATAGCTACCAATGGAATGATGAGAATTTCTCTTCTACTAGAGATTTAATGGGGGTACCTTCTGGTACTTATACTTTAGTAATTTCGGATGCAAATGGTTGTGTCAATCAAGCTACCGTAGAATTGCTAGCAGGTCCTTGTGAGCAGGTAACTAGAGTAATGTCTCCAAATAATGATTCATTTAACGATGAGTTTATTGTCTCTTGTGCGAATAGATTTGATATTGAATTAGAGATCTATAATCGTTGGGGGCAGCTTGAATTTATGGCAATAGATTATGGCAATAATTGGGTAGGAACAGATCAAGAAGGAGCGAAATTGCCGGAAGGTGGTTACTTCTACGTGATCCGTTATCAAGACAGTGAAGGCCAGACTCAGCAAATTAAAGGGTCGTTTAACATTGTTTACTAAAAGTATATATAGAATTGTTTAAGTACTAGGAACCTTTTTCCCAGAACCGCATAAATAAAATAAAATGAAAAATTTATTAATACTTGTCGCCGGGATATTTTTATTGCAAACTGCTTCGGCGCAGGAAGAAGCGATTTATCGCCAATACTTTTTAAACCCAATGTTGGTCAATCCAGCTACGGTGGGTGCTGATCGAGAGCACCATGACCTGAGTATGAATTTGCGTACTGCTTTTTCTTCTTTCCCCGGATCGCCTAAATCTTACACCTTGAGCTATAATGGTCCCGTCGGTAAACAAGTAGGATTAGGTGGGATGATCTTTAGCGAAAACATCGCGGACATTACCCGCTTTCGTGGTCAGATTGCTTATTCTATGGGAATAGAAATTAACGAAGAATTAAAAGTTCGAGCAGGATTGAGTCTGGAATATCAGCGGATGGCTTTGTCTAATTCTGTGATGGATTCTGAACTTTTGAATTCTATGGATCCAGTTGTTCTGGACAATATTAATGGTCGTAGATTCTTTGATACTTCTCTTGGACTTTATGGAGAATATAAAGACATTTACTTCGGTTATGCTGCCCCTAATTTAATTCGTACCGTTACGGATGAAATTGAAGGGCAAGATGATGGTGGTAACTTTAAATACTTTATATTGCAGGCCGGTGGACGCTTTGCGATCAATGATAATAAAGTTAAATTGGAACCATCTATTATTCTTAGAAATGTTCGTAACGTAGATACGCACCTTGACTTTAGCATGATGGCCTCGTTCCTTAATGAGCAATTTATTACGGGTGCTATGTTCCGAGTTCTTAGAGATGGAAACAGTGCAGGATTTTTATTAGGTACAAAATACAATACCTTGAAATTCATTTATTCCTATGATATTTTAATTGATGATTTCCAAAAATATAATGGAGGTTCACATGAAATTACCGTAGGTTTTGAATTTGGCCGAAAAGATGGTTCTTTTGATCGCTCTAGAAAATACCGGGATAAGTAGTAGAACTGCTATTAGCATTTTGCTATTAGCTATTAGCTATTGGCTTCACTCGAACGTGATTAAAGAAGGCCAATAGCAAACGGCTAAAAGCTAATATTAAAAAATAAACGCTGTTCATTTTTCGATCAGCAAAGATAAAACCTTAACAATTGGTTTTTGGGATGGCCTCTTCCCGACGTGAGTCGGGAGGGGGCTTCTCTGGTTTTAGGAATGAAAATTAATTAAGTTAGCCCAAGTGGGAAAATATTCTATGCTTAGTCAAGGCATTTTTTGAAGGAATCCTTGTTGGCTGGCTGATAAAAATAACGAAGACTAGGCCTAGAAGATGTACCCAATTGGATCAAGTTATTTATTTTTTATTCCTTAGGAGATAGTGTAATCTAAATCTTTTCAAATCCTATCATTTAGTAAAACACCTCTTAGATCAATAGTATGATCTATTACGAAATATGATTACTACTATCGTTCTTACTATTGATTTTGCTTAGTCTGATATATAATAAAATTAAAATTCGATAAATACCTTAAACATGGTATAGAACCTCTTTCGATAATCTCCCATCTTTGTAGTGTTGAGCATATTCTAACTCTCCTGACTTCAACAACCTATCAAAACAGTAAAAAATCGAGTTGTATCCCTCCAATACACTTTATTGCTGTGTACAAGAACAAAACTATGAACCGCGTTTTCATTTTAAAAATAAGCGGTCATAAAAAAAGACTATTTAAATATCTGGCTTCGTAAACAATCTAGCCAATTGTACCTAAACTCAAGACGATCCGTCCTTGGGCTTTTCCTGTTTTTATTAGTTGCTATTCCAGTTTGCTTACCGGCACAGTGTACGATGATCTGTCGTTCTAGTCTAAATTTGTCGCTTCCTGCGGATGGAGAATCTATTATTACGCCTGGAATTTTATTAGCGAATCCAGCTTGTGATCCGGCGGAATTCTATGTTGAAATATTTGATAATCAAGGAAATACATTAGGAGATGAAATTACCTGTGATCAAGTCGGTCAGACCTTAAATGCAGGTGTTTTCCATCAGGTTACCGGAATTTCTTGCTGGACCATGATTAGTGTATCTGACTATTTTAAACCCCAATTGATCTGTCAGGATACCTTAATTGCGTGTATCAGTGATTATAGTGTAGCTGCAATTGGTAGTCCTGTCGTAACGGACAATTGTGAAATAGCGAGTCTCACCTACACAGAGGATTTTACCACTCGAGATTGTTTTTACACCAATCCTGTCGGAGATACGATCACCGCAGAATTAGTTAGAATCTGGACTGCGACGGATGTAAATGGAAACACCAATTCTTGTACACAATTTATCTACTTAAAGCGAAGTACGGTTGGGGAGGTCATTTTTCCAGCCAATCGGGACGATTTTGGTTTGCCTGCGCTAGATTGTAGCCAAGACGCGCAAGATTTATTGTTGACAGGAGAGCCTACGATTGAGAATCTGCCTTTGTTAACAGGTGGTCATTGCGAACTAATCGTCAGCTTTACCGATCAAAGCATCGAGTTTTGCGGCCCTGGCGGGTATCGTATTTTACGAAATTGGCGAGTGGTTGACTACTGTACGGGGAATTTTAAAGAGCATATTCAAATTATTAAAGTAGCGGACAAAACAGCACCAGAGATAAGCTGTATATCTGATATTCAGGAATTTACGGATACATATAGTTGTGATGCGACGGTGCTTCTACCCACTATGCCAACGACAGATGACTGTTCTTCGGTGACCATCACCCCTTCTTGGGCTT
>CALGJS010000196.1 GCA_937927835.1 uncultured Saprospiraceae bacterium
GTCAAACTACCTTGATATCCTTGATCAACTACTCCGTAAGAGAAATCAACTAAAGCAGCTTCATCTGCATTATATGTTTCACCTGCTTCATTTTTAGCAGTCACCCCTAAGGTGTGGTGATATTGAACACAAGGAAAATCATAGTTAATATCTACGATATCACTTACTTCTACATTGGTAGCGAAGTATTGTGTGTTTCCATTTTGATCGACAGATAAGTATGGGAACATGTTTGTTCCGATATTACGACCTGCATCTCCACAGACTTTACGACCAAAACCAAGGCTGGTTGCAACGGTTCCTTTAGGTTGTCCAAATTGAGGGAAAGCAGTAATTGGTGAAGCCTCTGCTCCACCTTGAGTTAGGTTAACTACATCTGCATAACCTTTTACCATATTTTTTCCAATACCTTTATATCCAACAAAAGTATTTTTACCATCGAACTCAACAGGTACGCCGAGGTAATTACCCCAAGTCGTACGAGTTACAGGATCTGGCATTTCTAATAACCAAGGATTATTCGCGTATTGTCCTGCTCCGATATTTACAGACTCTAAAAAGTCAACCTCTACATCCGCGTTACTAGGCTGTGTGATTTGACTAGCACTTACCGTTGCTGCACAACTGGTGTATTCCCGTGCAGGTGTTCCTACTTTTGCTACACCATCGTGTAAAGTTTCATCCCAGAAAGACCGGAAAGAAGCGTAGTTACTTTGTGCTCCGAACATGCTGTTATTCCAGTTATTTCGAAGGTAATCGTGGTAAGGTTGTTCAGCGTTTGCATTATAATTCGCGCTTCCTGCCCAAGTTAGCAAAGAAGCCTCTGCTTGACGAGTTGGGAATAAAGGCTGAATAGTTGGCTGAATGATACTGTAATGTCCACGCTTTGGCTCCGCATCTCCCCAAGACTCTAGGTAATGGTGGGTTGGTGCGATATAATCACAAAGTGCCATGGTTTCATTTACGTCGTAAGACAAAGAAACTTTCAAAGGAACTTTAGCAAAAGCGGCAATAAATTTATCTGAATTATAAAGGTCATAAGCAGGATTGGCATCCATAACAATCACTGCGTCTACTCCACCACCCTGCATTTCAGTAATCAGTCCTTGAATCTCTCCATCAATTCCTTGACGCTGTAAAGATCCGTTGGTGAACGTAACAGTTTTGCCTAAGTTACCTGCCATTTCATTGATCTTGTTGACCATGATTTGCTCCATTACATTATTAGAAGAAGAAACAACGATAGAGTTTCCTCGACCACCACGTAATTGAGTAGCTAGTTTATTTAAAGCTTTGGTTGCTTTCGCATTTAGCTTAGGAGCAGAAACGCTTCCACCCATAGCACTATATAGGGTAGCAATGGCTGCCCCCATTTCAGATGGCTTGATCAACACACGGTTATCTGCGTTAGACCCCGTTAAGGTCATTCCACTTTCAACCTGAATGTGGTGAGACATCTTAGGATTTTTAGCATTGATCTTACGACCTTTTGCGTAAGCAGTAGCATATTCGATTGGAGAAATCCAAGTACCTAAAAAGTCAGCACCAAAACTGATGATGGTATCTGCTTTATCAAAATGGTAATCAGGAATAATACGATCTCCAAAACTCTTTTCGTTGGCTTCTAAAATTGCAGAAGAAGAGATTGGATCGTAAGTAACTACTTTCGCGTTTGGATATTTTGCTTGAAATTCAGCAAATACTTTTTTAGTCGTAGGACTTAAAACGGTATTTGTAACGATACGGATATTAGATCCACCGTTTAATTTACCCATAACTGCTTTATCCAAGTCTGCCCAAGACATTCCTGTGATCGCACCATTTTCACCAACAGAACCGCTCATTTTGTTACGGTTTACGTCGTATAGTTCGAGTACAGATGCTTGTGCACGTGCGGAAGTACCACCATTCGTCAGAGGAGAAAGTACATTACCTTCGATTTTGATGGGACGACCTTCTCGAGTCTTCACCAATACCGAACAATAATCACCACCCTTTACGAAACTAGATGCATAATAGGTAGCAACACCCGGAACGATTTCGTCTGGCTTGGTTACGTAAGGAATTGCGCGTTTGACAGGAATGTCACAACTAGCAGCAACCGTTGCTGCTCCCAGGCCGAAACCGAGGTATTTTAGAAAATCACGTCGATTGGTTTCTACTTCGGCAATTTTCTCATCGCCAAGGGCTTCAATGATCGGCAATTCAATAAACTCTTTTCCAGCAGCTTCGATGAGCGCAGGATCGTTGTTTTTGTGTGCCATTCCAACCCAGATGTCCTGATTTTTCTTATCCATTATATCAATTTATATTAAGCTCTTTTTTTAGGTATGTTGATCAAATAAATTAAGTAATTCGCTTTATCTTTTTCTGCCACTCTGCTTCTTCAAAATGGTTATTATGCTTAGGCATAACGTCCATTTTGCTGAATTGATTGGCAAAAAAATATTTCGCCAATTTTCTTAATATATTTAATCGCCATCCCTTAATCGTACTTTTTATTTTTTATTAAAATGTGATTAACTCAACTGTACTATAAAAATGTATCATTTTGCTGGCCGTGCCTTGTATTCCTAAAGGAAGGCCATCGCACTGACACAATTACTGTATAACTAGTAATGACATTTTTGACATTCCAAACCTCCGATATCTTCTACCGTTACGACTTCTCGTTTGCCGGCTTTCAATTCTTTGTGGTAAGTTTCGTACTGATCGTAATATTCGTTAGAAGCGAATTGTACTTCTGTTTGACGGTGGCAGTTAATACACCATCCCATAGATAATGGTGCGTATTGTTGTACCACTTCCATTTTTTCGACTGGTCCGTGACAAGTCTGACATGCTATTTTACCAACGGTAACGTGTTGTGCGTGGTTAAAGTAAACGTGATCCGGTAGATTGTGGATTCGTACCCACTCGATCGCTCCGCCAACGGATTCTTTAGAAGGATTGGTCAAAGATGCTTCGATATTTTCCCACTGTCTTTCTGCTTCTTTCGTTGCATCACGCTCTAATTTAGATTCAGAGTTGGCATATTTAGGTTCAGATGCTTTATCTTTTAAGAAGGTTTCTTTAGCATATTTAACAAAGATCGGTTTGATCTCCTCGTTGGTCATTTCATCATAATTCTCAATATACTTATCGGTAGTAGGATCGTATCCGATAGATGCATAGATCTTAGATAACTCTGCCGTTCCTCCTACACTTCCTTTCTTAATTGCTTTGTGACAATTCATACATGTATTGGTAGCAGGAATAACGGAGTGCTTACTACGACGAGCACCATCGTGACAGTATTGACAATCGATTTGCTGCTGACCCGCGTGTACTGCGTGAGAGAATTTGATGGGTTGATCTGGTGCGTATCCTTGTTGGCGTCCTAAGCTGATCGCATTATTTACGGTAGTAAATCCACCAATAATCACTAAAGCGAAAATCACAAATCCAATAACACCTCGACTCGTTAGTATATCTTTTACGGTGGCGACTTGTCCAGGAGCAGCCCCTTCCTTGATCTGCGCCATTCGGTTTAGATTCGAAATGATTCGTGCTAGGGCAACTGCTAAGATTCCAAGAATAAGGAATAATACAATAAAGAAAGGCGTGCTTAAACCAGATTCTTTGGTTTCAGCTCCGCTATCACCAGCAGATGTAAGCGTTTGTGGTGCTCCTCCATAGGTACCTTTATAAACACCATCAATATAACCTAAGACAGAAGCAATCTGATCGTCGGTTAAATTTGGAAAGGCGGTCATCACTGATTTGTTCCACTGATTGTAGAGTCCAACTGAATAAGCATCACCTGTAGCGATCACGGCAGAAGAGTTTCTGATCCAAGCATAAAGCAGTTCCTCACTCTCCCATCGTTCTTGTACTCCACCCAAGGCAGGTCCGGTCATATCATCCTTCATCGTCTTGTTGTGACAAGAAGCACAGTTATTACGGAAAAGCGCCTTACCTTCATCGAGGTTAGGTTGTGCGGAAAGGGAAAAAGCGAACAAAACGAAGAGGAGGGAAAATAAGTGTTTCATCCTTGGTATTGTCGTAAATCTAATCATATCTCTGAATCTTTTTAGACGAATAGAACGCATAAGAAAATATATGATATCTATTGTCATTTTTATGTCAGCGCAAAAATACAATTCACAACCATTATTACCAATATATATTTACCTGTATATTTTATTTAGACAATTTCTAAATAGCAACCAAATCCTAACATTCGCCGAGGACTTCCGTTAAAGGTATTTTTGTGCGGATTTTCGGCGAAATAAGAACGATTTAAGCGTAAAATCCTATTTATTTGAAAGAAAAATCGGAGCGGAAACTAATATTTAAAACATATATCATATAAAAAATTATTTCAGTCTTTACAATTTTTTTAAAAAAAGGCTAAAAAATGGACAAAAATCCTAGAATCTCGGACTGTTTCATTAAGTATTTCATTTTACTTCCTGCACCTCTAAATCTAATCACTATTGATTTTTTTGCTCGGCAACCTACTGACTTCCTAAAGGAAGAACCCCCACCCGCTCTTATGCTTTTGGTTAATCTCATTTTGTTCATTACTTTTTTTGCTCGGTGGCTTGAGGACTTCCAAAGCGATCAATTGTGGAGAATTGTTTAAACTTTGATTTTTGCACTTGCACTTGCACTTGCACTTGCACTTGAAGTTGAAAAAACCAAGTTATTAGCATGGCCTTTAAAATCTCTTTAGAAGTCGTTGTCCTATTTCAAGATTGTCATAGGACTTTTTAATCAAATCTCTAGCTGCTGTTCCGATCTCAGGAAGCTGTACTCGATTTTCTTGACAAAACCTTAAACAGTCAAACCATTCTTCTGTGGTATTGGCAATTAAGACTTCTTTTTTATGTACTGCTTCAATTCCTTCTAAACCAATGCTCGTCGTAATCACTATTCTACCCAAGGCCATTCCTTCTAAGATTTTGACGCGCATGCCACTCCCGCTGAGCAGCGGTACGATCATAATGGGATGCTGATTGATAAATTCTTGGGCATCGGGGACTTCTCCGTGGACCATAATTTTTTGAGGTGCTAACTTATATAAGTGATCTGGCGTGTTTCGACCTGCTAAGTGAAGGGTCAATTCTGGAAAAGCCGCTCTGATCTTTGGCCAAGCATTTTTGATAAACCAATCCATTCCCTCCAAATTGGGCATCCAGTCCAAAGAACCGATAAATGAGATAGAAAGCGGTTGATCCATATTAATCGTAGAGGGCTGGTAACGATTATGATCAATACCGATGGGCGTCACCTCCTGGTTTCCTTGAAATCCTAGCCGTTGGAAGGTTTTTAAGTCTCGTTTAGTAATGGGCACTAACAGATCATATTTATTAAGATGTTGGACTTCAAATCGCTTTAGCTTTCGGGTTAAATAAGCGAGATAATTTCTTTTAATAATCGAGGAAGTATTTTCCGTGATTCTAGACCAAATTTCGTGTTCTACATTGTGGGCACGCATGATAATTTTTGCGGTAGAATGTTTACGGATTAATTCGACATACGGAGCGAGAAAAAGCGTTTCTAACTGAACGACATCGGGTTGTATATTTTCTAGGGTTTCTTTTATTTTTTTAGAAAAATCAGCATCGACAAAACGATCAATATGATAAGACTTGGAGGAGAAAAGATTTAAGAACGCACGATGTGGTTTTAGGTCAGTATCTACGGAAACGGATTGAATGGATCTATAAAAATCAAAACTTTTAGGCAAGTCTTTTTTATCAAAAAAATGCTTTGGTGTATTAATACATAATAAATGTACTTCTGCTCCGAGTGCTTTAAAAGCTTTCGCTAAATTAGTAATTGCGATTACTTCTCCGTCTTTGATGGGATAAGGAAATTTTTTACAAAGTTGTAGTATTCGCATGATGGGTCGGATGTTTTTTGATGAGGCTTTGAGACGTTTTAAAAAACGTCTGTACTGGGTTAAAAACGTCTGTACTGGGTTAAAAAACGTCTGTACTGGGTGCTTCGATTGTTTCACCTTCTTCGGACCATGCTGGAGCAACCATACAATAGAAACAAAGATCTACATCTCCCTGATTATCAACAAATTGTGATACGTTTTCTGGAACAAAAACCACTACTCCTGGTCCTACTTTTTGGGTGGTATCATTTACAGTAATCATTCCTTTTCCGGCAGTAAAAATATAGGTTTCTGAACCAGCAAGTGTATGCGGCAAAGACGATTTTCCGGGTGCGATAGTCGCATAAGCGATGCTGTACGGTAGATCAATTAAATCATTTTTTGGATGTAAAACTTCGGCTAAACGCGTCTCGTCTCCTGCGATAAAGAAAGGTAATTGTGGGACGTGTTTGGTGATCATTTTGTTGTTGAATTGTTTAATCGTTTAA
>CALGJS010000197.1 GCA_937927835.1 uncultured Saprospiraceae bacterium
GCTAATTTACTAGGAATCAACAAAACGCCTTTGCTTCCTTTTTGGAAATTTACTAGTGCGTCTTCCCATCCGTCGATTACTTTTCCTTGTCCGAGTAAAAAGGTGATGGGTTCTTTTCGATCAAAAGAAGAATCGAATTTCGTTCCATCTAACAAGGTTCCTTCATAATGAATCGTTACTTTATCGCCCCGTTTTAGATTGTCGCCTTTTCCTTTTTTCTTGATCATATAGCTCACGCCTTTTTGCGTACGCTTCACACGTAGTTTTTGGTCTGATGCGTAATCGTTGATCAGCTTTTGATCTTTTTTAAATTGATTGGCTACGTGCTTTTCGTAGGCTGCGCGTTCCTTTTTTTCCTTCTGCATCATATACCGATCGTAGGCATCCGGGCTGAGAATTTCTAAAACTTCTATTTCAAATAGTAATGGTGTATTCGGTGGAATTTCTCCTAGTCCCGAACTACCATACCCCAACGCTGCTGGCACCAACAAGGTCGCTTTACTACCGACCGGTAATTTTTGAATGCCTTTATCCCACCCTTGAATTACAATCCGATATCCTACTCTAAAGACAAAAGGATCATCTGGCTCCGATTGATCAAAGACAGATCCATCCAACATTTTTCCAACATAATTCAACTTGACATAATCGCCAGGCTTTGGAATCGCGCCTTTTCCCTTTTTTTCAAAAGTATAGAAAATTCCGTTTCCATCATCTTTTGCATCTAGCTGATGATGGGATATGTAAGACGGAATGTCTAAGGAATCTATGGTTCCAGCGCTCGCCGAAACTAATAACGGGAAGAAGAGTAAGAATGCTAGGACATTAAGTAATTTCATGTTTAATTTTTAAAGCCTGTTGGCTGGTTAGCTGTTGGCCAGTTGGCGCTCTTCTATCGTATTTTGATATTGAAGTTGCCATCTGCTGTGGGCTATTTACCCTCTTTTTTCGCGTTAGAAGAGGGCCAATAGCTAATAGCAAAAAGCCAATGGCTTTATTACTTATTACAAAAATGCACATATTACGTGCCATAAGTTCTTATATTCGATGGATTAACGTTTTTTTATGAAAAAATGGGTTATTTTGAATGATATTTTCTTACGGATTGCCTTCCTTCTAAAGCGAATGCCAACGCGATTAAAGAATGCAAATAGCTTTTAAAACTCCCTAAAACTTTGATCGAACTCTTCAAACAATCTCCATTACTTCTTTTATTCGTCGTTTCCGCCGTCGGTTATCTTATTGGGAGTATTAGCATCCGTGGGAACAAGATGGGTGTGGCTGCGGTGCTTTTTGTCGGTCTCGCCTTCGGAGCACTCGATCCCGAAATGAATGTACCGGAGATCATCGTTTCGTTGGGATTGGTCATCTTTATTTATACCATCGGACTCAGTAGCGGGCCGGGATTTTTCACGATTTTTAAAAAACAGGGCCTCCGCAATGTCTTATTTGTGATTGGGATGTTGACCCTCTCTGCGGCGACCACGGTGGGATTGCATTTCTTATTTGAACTAGACGCTGCCACTTCGGGCGGCCTCTTTGCGGGCAGTACGACCAACACACCTGCGCTGGCGGGACTATTGGATTTGATTGAAAATTCTAATACTGGTGAGGTTTCTAACTTAAGTGATCATGCGGTAATTGGTTATTCGTTGTCTTATCCGATGGGTGTCTTTGGGACTTTGATGGCTATTTTTTTTATGAAAAAATGGTTGAAAATTGATTTTAAAAAAGAAGCAGAAAAATTGCAATCGGCATATCCGATCAGCGAACAACTCGACAGAGCGACCGTTCGGATTACCAACAAGGAAGTGACGGGTATTGAGGTAAGAGATTTATATAAAAAAATTGATGGCCGACTGGTTTTTGGTCGAATGAATCGTGGTCAAGATACTTCTATCGTTACTTGGGATACTCAATTTCAACTAGCGGATCAAATTGTTTTAATCGGTTCCAAAAACACGATCACTAGAGCTATTCAGATGTTGGGAGAAAAAACAGAGCACCATCTTTCCGATGATCGTCGCGTCTTTGATGTTCGCCGGATGTTTGTTTCCAATCCAAAAATTGTTGGGCGTAATATTGCTTCACTTAATCTAAGCGAACGATTTCCGGTATTGATCACTCGAATCAATCGAGGAGATATGGAATTACTGGCAAATAGCGAAACGGTTTTAGAATTTGGTGACCGCGTGCGCCTACTGGCTCGTCGAAAAGATATGCCGGAGATCAACGCTTTTTTTGGCAACTCTTATGAAGCCATGAGCCATATCAATTTATTGTCTTTTGGATTGGGAATCGCCATGGGATTATTATTAGGAATGATCACTTTTTCTTTGCCTGGCGGAATTAATTTCAAACTTGGTGCAGCCGGTGGCGCTTTAATAGTGTCTTTGTTATTAAGTAAGTGGCGGCGGACGGGCTCGATTGTCTGGACGTTGCCACATAGTGCGAACTTAACATTGCGTCAATTCGGATTAATTCTATTACTTGCAGGTATTGGAATTCGTTCTGGACATACGTTTATGACGACCTTGGCGGGTGGTAGTGGTGGCTTGCTATTTTTATGTGGTGCGATCATCAGTACCTTGACAGCGTTTATAACGTTGTTTGTGGGTTATAAAATTTTTAAAATTCCTTTTAGCTTTTTAACTGGAATGGTTTCTAATCAACCTGCTATTTTGGACTACGCACTGGAACAAGCGGGTAATCGGTTGCCGACGATTGGGTATATTTTGATGTTGCCGGTGGCGTTGATTACGAAGATTTTGTTTGTGCAGTTGTTGTATTTGTTTTTAGGGTAGCATTGCTATTTGCTGTTTGCTATTTGCATTTTGCTTCCCTCAATCGCGTTTTGTCAAAAAAGGAACATTCTACAATTTCGTTGGATTATATTTTTAAACACTTTATGTAAAAAATTATGAGAAAATTTAAAAAATTATATTATTGGGATTTAGGGATGGAGATAGTTGGCCTCGTCTATAAGTTATTAGAGAACTTACCCAATTCTGAAAAATATGGTTTGCGGTCGCAAATTTCTAGATCGGCGATTTCAATGCCTTCTAATATTGCTGAAGGATGTAGTAGAAGTAGCAGCAAGGATACAGCTCGCTTTTTTGAAATATCGGTGGGATCTGCCTTTGAACTTGAGACACAGCTTTTGGCTGGCAAAATAGCTGGCTTCTTTTCTGAAGACGATATCAAATTATTAATAAATAAAGTAATAGAATTTCAAGGAAAAACTAATGCCTATAGAATAAAAATTCTCCAATAAAAAAGTATCAAATAGAAGTTTAAATTTATTCATTGTTGGTTCCTTTCCTCTGGTACGATCAAAGAAGCAAATAGCAAATAGCAAATAGCAAATAGCAAA
>CALGJS010000198.1 GCA_937927835.1 uncultured Saprospiraceae bacterium
TTTTGATTTAAACCACTGAATTGTTCAAAATTTTCTCTGACTTCAGGTAGATCAATATATTGGTTTCGATATCGGGCAGCTAATTGATTCATGATGCGCATCACACTTCCAGGCAATGCTTGTTGTTGCATGAAATTTCGCTGTAGCGTAAATAATTGATCAATGGCTTGAATGGTAAATTGACAATGGTTTTTGTCTTCTAGATCACAACGTTGTTCGATTACGGCTTTGACGGCCGTTTTATAATCAAATTCTGGTAACCGAGTTACCTGAAATAAATTAGCAAATCGCTGATTTTTTTCTTGCACAATTTGCCATTCTTCTGGCGTGGCTAAAATGATTAAACCGATCATTCGTTTTTCCAAATAGGGTAGCAGTACGTTATTGAGCGTAAATTTATTTTGTGAACTTTCCCCAATCCTCAACATCGCAATTGGATTGTCAAATAATAAATGATCCGTCGTGGTTAATTTCCTGTTGGCTTTTTGTAAGCGCATCTGAGCATACTCAATAATGGCTTCAAATCTTTTTTGCCACCAACCAACAATACTCATTCCCGTAATAATTCGGTTTGGATTAATTTGCCAGAGTGTTTGCGAAAAATCTCTCGGATCCATTTCTGATTCTAAATAGCGATAAAGGACTTCATGGATTAAAGTACCTTTTCCAACGCCTCTTTTTCCAATAATGACGATGGGCGTACGATTGCCTCGAAAGATTTGTTTAACTAATTGATTTGCGATCTGATCTCGCTGGTAGGCACGATTTAAGTCGCCTGGATATCGTTCATTTAAATTTTCACCAACTGCATGGATTTCCGTTTGTCCATTAAAATCACTACTAGGAAGAATACTCGCAAAAATGGAACTAAGGTCTTTTTCTTCAAAGGAAAATTTATGATGTGCTATCGGAATATTCATCTCTAACGGATGAATAAAACTACCTTTTGGTGTTGTAAAAATAGAAAGGTCAAAAATCTCCCGACTGTCGAGTGATTTTTTATAAAGCTTGACAAGATGCGCAATCGTATTGGCAACTTGTTCTTCGATGGGAGTGCCGTAAGTGGCAATGAACTGATATTGTTCAAATGCTGGGAGACAGACGAAAGTCATGCCTTGTAGCTGATAACTAACATAAAAAAAAAGCCCTTCTAATCCTGCGCGTCCTACTGGAATTCGAAGTGACACTAACTTAGACTTTACTTCAGGATTGAAAATCATCCAAAGGAGTGGGTCTCCGCTGGTACGATTAAATTTAAAATATTTTAGATTTTCTTTGATCCGTTTCTTGATCATCCGCAACCCTTCATCAAACCGTTCTGCGACCACTTCAGGATGGCCGTAAAATAGTGGTTTTACCCGGTATTTTTTATCTGTAGGCTGGACAAGTAATTGAATCGTGGATTTAACAGAAGGCATAGGGCGAAAATACAAAATCTACTCTAATTTGCAACGATAAATTCCCAAATGTCTATTAGTACGATTCTAAGACTAATAATGAGGAATAAATTATCCGCTTTTCACCATTTTTATACTCCTCTTAAGGGAAAAGATTGCCAAGTTGA
The DNA here is from genome assembly GCA_937927835.1 of uncultured Saprospiraceae bacterium. Classification (GTDB taxonomy): domain Bacteria; phylum Bacteroidota; class Bacteroidia; order Chitinophagales; family Saprospiraceae; genus JALZUU01. The sequence continues at coordinate 1,565 of CALGJS010000198.1, forward strand.
CGTTTTTTTAATATGTTTATAGTCAATAATGAATGAAATTTAAAGAAGTTAAGTTTAAGTGCAGCTAAAATGCTGGGTATTGATGAAAATAGTACCTTAGAAAATTGCAAGAAGCAAGAAGCAAAAACATTTTAACTCTTTGATTCACATTAATTTTTTTTGTTTAACAACCTTATGGCCGAATCATATAATTATCCCGAAGTAAAAAACTATAAGTTTCGTGAGTTGAAAGTCTATTCTTCCACCGAATGGCTTGCTGACAATAAGAAGAAGTATCGACAGGTTTTTGATCGATATGAAACGACTTATGTGTACGCTGAACTATCCTTTTTTAATAAGAATTTTGATAAAGAAGATTGGGAAATCAACGTTGAATTGCGTTGTTATAAGCTCAAAAAGGGCAGAGAAGAAATCTGTCGATTACCGTTTGAGAGCCGCAAGGTTAGCAAATACGATAATGTCGTCTTTATTCGAGAAGGATGGGGAAATAAAAGTGAAGGACAGTTTTGGAAAAAAGGTACTTATTATTGGGAGGCTTGGATTGAAGGAGAGAAAGTAGCGACTAAATACTTTTATGTAGAAGATGCAGGGAAGTTTACGCTTGGTGAGCCGAACCCTTATTTAGGAGTAAAATCTATCCGTCTTTACGAAGGACCCTACGATGATTTAAGCGAGGATGATCGCAAATATTTCCGTGGATTTAATAGTGAAGAAACCCGATATATCTATGTCGAACTTATTCTAGAAAATCTCCATAATTCTAAAAGTTGGCAATGTGAGTTGTTTACCAAATTCTATAATGACGCTAGAGAATTAAAAGGGCAAGTAATTCGACTCCAAAGAATTGAACGGAAAGATGAAATAATCAAAATCACTGCTGGTTGGGGATCGAATGTCAAAGGTTCTTGGCGCGTAGATAATTATGCGGCCGAGGTCGTTTTTATGGATCGACTTTTAGCGGTTATTCCTTTTGAAGTAGGGGAAGATTTTGAAGAAGGACTGGCTCCTGTCATGTTGCCACATCAAAACAAACCCGTCATTTTTACACCTGATCTAGATCCTTCTCGAAGTTTCGAAGAGGTGATGTTAAAGATGAATAGCCTAATCGGTTTGACGGAAGTAAAGAAAAATGTTCGAGATCACGCTAAGTATATTAGTTTTCTACAACTAAGAAAAGATAAAGGCTTCGAAGAGAAAGAAGAGATAAACGTTCATTCTGTCTTTATTGGAAATCCAGGGACTGGTAAAACAACCGTCGCTTCTATGATGGGTAAGCTATATCAAAAAATGGGTTTACTTTCCAAAGGACATGTTCATGAAGTGGATCGAGTAGATTTGGTTGGAGAATATATTGGACAAACAGCACCAAAAGTTAAAGAGGCGATTGAGAAGGCACGAGGTGGGGTACTTTTTATTGACGAAGCTTATGCATTGGCGCGTTCGAATGATGATAGTAAAGACTTTGGTCGAGAGGTAATTGAGATTCTCGTAAAAGAGATGTCTAATGGTGTAGGTGATATGGCGGTGATCGTTGCGGGATATCCAAAAGAGATGAAGCATTTCCTCGATTCTAACCCAGGATTAAAATCTAGATTTAAATTGTTCTTTGCTTTTGCAGATTATCTTCCACAGGAACTTTCACAGATCGCTCGTTTTGCTTGTACCGAAAAATCAGTTGTACTTTCTGATCGGGCAGGAAAATTAATCGACGATATTATTATCAATGCTTTCCGTGATCGTGATCGGTCATTTGGTAATGCCCGTTTTGTTTTTGATTTAATAGAAAAAGCAAAAATAAATCTTGGACTAAGAGTGATGTCTTCTGATGATCCGCAACAACTAGAAAAAGAAGCGCTTTCGATTATTCATTATGAAGATGTCAAAGAATTGCGATTCAAACCAGTTGTTGAATTACCAAATATCCCAATCGATGAAGCTTTACTAGATGAAGCGATGGTAGAATTACAAGGTTTGATCGGAATGACGAAAGTCAAAGACCAAATTACCGAAATGGTAACGCTGGTTCGATACTTTCAAGAATCCGGTAAGGATGTTTTAAATAATTTTTCTTTACACACCGTTTTTATTGGAAATCCTGGAACAGGAAAAACCACAGTTGCGCGAATTCTAACTACGATTTATAAAGCCCTTGGAATCCTCGAAAGAGGTCATATGATTGAAACGGATAGACAGGGATTAGTCGCCGGATTTGTAGGACAGACTGCGATCAAAACGGCAGAAAAAATTGATGAAGCCATAGGTGGCGTATTATTTATTGATGAAGCCTATGCGCTTTCTCAAGCAGCTACTGGCGCTCATGGTGATTTCGGAAGCGAAGCTATTCAGACTTTATTAAAAAGAATGGAAGACCATCGTGGAAAGTTTTTCATCTTTGTAGCCGGATATCCAGATAATATGGAACGGTTCTTAAAAACCAATCCTGGATTAAACTCTCGGTTTGATAAAGTATTGAAATTTGAAGATTATGAACCGGCCGAACTAATGGAAATTGGTCGACAGATGTTGGCCGAAAAAGGTATCACGGCCACAACCGATGCGGCAGAACATCTAGAAAAGTATTTCAAGTTTATATATAATTATCGAGATAAATACTTTGGTAATGCTCGAACGGTTCGAAGCATTATTCTAGAGGCTATTAAAAATCAAAACCTTCGATTGGCGGCCAACAAATCTAAAGGAGGTCAAACTGTTGATGCAAATGTATTAACACTTGCAGATGTGATCAACTTTAAAACCGATAAAAGCGGATTCGTTTTTAATCGCAAAACCATCGGATTCGGGAATAAAAAAGGTAAGTAAGACTACTTAATAAGGGAGTATTCTGGTTCGTTTTCACCTGTTAATTGGTTAAAGTCCCCATATTGCCAAATATTTATGATTCTCCTCTTGGCATATTGAAGAAAAAAGTCATAAATTGTTATCTTGCACAGTATTATTTTCTATAGAGAGGCTTAAGAAAATAATCCGTTCCAAAAATCACCTACTATATTATAAATTATCTCTTGGCTGCTTTGAAATTTTTATAGCTGCTGGGGTTGGCTTGTATTTTGCAAATACTTTAAGATATCTCCTGTTCCAGTACTTAATTTTGAACATTGGAACAAAAATAAAGAATCTTTCAATTTATCGTATAGGACTAGTTATCAGAAACTTATAGTGAAATTCTGTTAACTTTTTAAGCCCATTTACGTAAAAATTTATTATACATTAATTGCTATACAATTGAGCGCACCTATGAAAGATGTAGATATTATTTACTTTACCTTGTTTCCTTGGGATCATGCTTATTCGTCTGTTTCTTTCTCCTTTGCAAAGGAGTTTATTAAAAACAATCGAGTATTCTACATAAATCCACCGTATTCTTACAAGGATTTAGTGACAACTGCAGGTGATAAGTACACCAAAGAGCGAATGTCTGACTTGCTTTTACATCGGATGCGGTATGAGCAACCTGAAATTCTTAACAGTCATCCCAATCAAGATAGCTTTAAAGCAGTAATGCCACCGATCGTTCCTCCGATTAACTTTTTGAAACCGGGTGGTTTTTACAATAAAATGCGCGCACGAAACAACAAGAAATTGCTGAAAACCATTCAGCGTGTTATCAAAGAAAATAACATTAAAAACTATATCTATTTTAATTGCTTTAATCCTTATTACGGTGGTGTTTTACCGCGGGATAGTTTTAATCCAATGTTGAATATCTACCAATGTATTGATGATATTTCTCAGAATAGTTATACGACTCGTCATGGGGTGGAGTTAGAACGCCAAGCGATTCAGCAAGCAGATATCACGACCGTTACTTCTACGGAATTAAAAAACATTTGGCAAAAGGATGCGCAAGAAATTCACCTTGTCCCCAATGCAGCAGATATTGATCTCTTCAAAAAGACGATTCAACAGAAATTTGAAAGACCTGAAGAAATCAAAAATGTTAAAAATAAAATTATCGGTTTTGTAGGAAACTTAGATGCCGATCGAATTGATTATCCATTGATTAAAAAAGTGGCCGAAAAGCATAGTGATAAAACCATCTTGCTGATTGGACCAAACAATAATACAGAGTTAGCAGAATTGAAAATTGATAAAATGCCCAACGTAATTATGACGGGAAGTATCAATATCCAACAA
>CALGJS010000199.1 GCA_937927835.1 uncultured Saprospiraceae bacterium
TATTCGGAATCATTACCAATAATCGTAAAATCACTCGTTGGGAAGGTTTTCTCCTCCTTATGTTCTACGCTTTCTTTATCATGGATAATGTCAATCGGGTTATATAAACCAGTTTCCAGTTTAAATTAATTAGTCTTTCAGGAATTTCTCTCTGATTTAAATCTCTATGTTCTATTAAGAATAATAAAAAGAGCGTCTTCTAAACTATATAGGAAGGAGCCTTGATTAAGATTTAAGAGACTGTTCTGTCAAAGTGTGTCAGCGGGCGAGGCTTCCTTTAGGACTAGAGGCGCGGGCGGCAAAAAGACACACTTGAGGAAACAGTCTCAGATTTAAGGTATAATAGGTTCTTGAAAAGCATAAAAAAAGTGTATGCCGATTACTCAGCATACACTTTTACTTTCTTAAAAAAGAAATATTATTTTAAGTTGTTAACTAATAAAGTTAAAGAACTCTTTAAGTTAGCCGCTTTATTATTGTGCCAGATATTCTTCTTAGCTAAACGATCTACCATAGAAACTACTTTAGGTAAGAATTTCTTAGCCTCCGTTGCGTCTTCCATACCACGTAGCTTTTGGATTGCTGTACGGGTAGTTTTCTTGTAATAACGGTTACGAATTCGCTTAACTGCGTCTTGACGTACTCTTTTCTTTGCAGACTTATGATTAGCCATATCTATTAAAATATCTTAATTTTTAGAAATATCCTTCCAATTACTTGAAACGGAGTGCAAAGCTAAGACTTTTTAACTAATTATGAAAATAAAACGTCGTTTATTTTTCAGGAATAACGATCTAAGAGGAAGCCATTTGGATCAAGTTATTTACTTTTCATTTCTTTCCTAAAATCATGGCGATTAATCCACTGATTTGTTCGAAAAAATTACCGAAAATCTTACCAATCGACCGAGTTTGATCAATTTGGGCAAAAAGGTTCATTTCAGATCCTTCTGGCATTTGCTGCTCTTCGTTCTCTAATTCTTCAAAATTATTTTTCATATCTTCTTATTTTGTCGTGTGTAGTATAATGTTTCAGGTGCTTATATTATAAATTATAACAATTTAGTAATATTAAAAGTTTCTCTCGAATTGATTAAAATTGGTCTTTTATTCGTTTTGTAGGTTGGGTCTCCTTTAATATTAAAAACGGTAAGATTGGTCGTAGATTGCTGACTTTATTAAAATCAGGTCATTTTATTAATGTACTTATTCAAAATCTAACTAATTATAGTAAATTGCACACTAATACAGTAGCCCTATTAAGACGGAACAATTCTTCTAAAGTATCGTTTTTCAAAATAAATATTTTTTAATATAAAAAATCCATCACTCATGAGTGATTTTTCTTACGTATTTAACGCCCATCCCTCCTACATTGAGTCCCTTTACAAACAATATCAGGACAACCCCGAATCGGTAGAAGACGGGTGGCGCACCTTTTTTGCTGGATTCGAATTTTCCGAGCTGGATACCAAATCTCAAGCCAATGGTACATCAAATGGTGTCACCAATGGTATTCATAACGGAAAAACTGCTCCAACAACCGGATCGAATGACCGAAAAAAGGAATTTGGTGTAATGTCCATCATTCACGGATATCGAAATAGAGGACATCTACTTTCTAAGACCAACCCAATTCAGGCACGACGAGATCATAAACCGCACTTAGATCTTAATGATTATAACCTTGAAGAGGCTGATCAAGATAAAGTTTTCCAAGCTGGTGCTGAAATAGGAATGCAGAATGGTACCCTAAGACAGATTCTTGAACGTCTTCGTACGGTCTACACCGGTAGCATTGGCTTTGAATATGCACACATTGAAAAACGTGAAAAAAGAATGTGGCTTCGCGATAAGATCGAAAATCGACCGTTAGGCGATGACTACGGTCTTTCTCCAGAAAAGAAAAAAAGAATTCTCGAAAAACTCAACGGTGCCGTTGGATTCGAAGATTTTCTCCACACTAAATATATCGGCCAAAAGCGTTTCTCTCTTGAAGGTGGAGAAACAGCGATCGCTGCGCTTGATGCCATCATCAATAAAGGAGCTGCTGATAAAGTAGAAGAAGTAATCATCGGAATGGCCCATCGAGGTCGACTAAACGTACTGGCCAATATCATGGGAAAAACCTATGGTCATATCTTTAACGAATTTGAAGGTACTGCCCTACCCGATCTAAGTTTTGGGGACGGAGATGTAAAATATCACCTTGGATTTTCTTCACAAGTAACTACACCAGAAGGTAATAAAATTCACCTTAAACTGGTACCGAATCCTTCGCACTTAGAAAGTGTAGACCCAGTAGTAGAAGGGTTTTCTCGTGCAAAAGCAGATATCCTCTACAACAATGACTACGATAAAATTCTTCCGATTTTAATACACGGAGATGCGGCTGCAGCAGGACAAGGTGTGGTATACGAAACAGTCCAGATGAGTCAACTCGATGGCTACCATACCGGAGGAACGATTCATTTTGTCATCAATAACCAAGTAGGATTTACTACTGACTTTGAAGATGCACGGTCTTCTACTTATTCGACTGCGGCTGCTAGCCTAGTTCAAGCACCTGTTTTTCACGTCAATGGTGATGATCCTGAAGCAGTGATCTTTGCAGTAGAATTAGCCACCGAATACCGGCAGAAATTTAACAATGATGTCTTTATTGATATGGTTTGTTACCGCAAACATGGACACAACGAAGGCGATGATCCAAAATTCACGCAGCCAAAGATGTATAAGTTCATCAAAGAACATAAAGATCCTCGCGCCCTCTATTCTCAAAAACTCATTGATCGAGGAGAAGTAGATATGGCATTAGCACAAAACATGGAAAAGTCTTTCTGGAATGATTTACAGAATCGACTAGATGAGGTAAGACAAAAACCACTTCCATACGAATATCAAGAGACTGAATTATCTTGGAAAGCATTACGCAAATCAGATGATAAAGATTTCCTCGTTTCGCCAAAAACAGGAATCGACAAAAAGACCATAGACAAAATCATCAACCACTTGATGACTATTCCCGCTGACTTTAATCCTTTACCTAAAATCAATCGACTACTAAAAGGAAAACAAAAACTCCTTGACGCAGGAGTCCTTGACTGGGCAATGGCTGAGCTAATGGCTTACAGCAGCATCTTACTCGAAAACAAAGATGTTAGAATGAGTGGACAAGATGTCCGACGAGGTACTTTCTCTCACCGACACGCGGTGCTCAACGATGTTAAAGAATATGGTAAATCATACAATCGCATAAATTCTATTCAGAAAAAACAAGGAAAATATCGAATTTATAATTCTTTACTTTCTGAATTTGCCGTACTTGGTTTTGAATATGGTTACTCGCTTGCGAATCCAGATACGCTTGTTATTTGGGAAGGACAGTTCGGTGATTTCTACAATGGTGCACAAACGATTGTCGATCAATATATCGTGGCTGCTGAAAGTAAGTGGAGAAGAATGAGCGGACTCGTGATGCTACTTCCGCACGGAATGGAAGGTCAAGGACCAGAACACTCTAGTGCGCGTGTAGAACGATTTTTACAGCAATGTGCTGAAAATAATATGATCGTTGCCAACATTACAACTCCTGCGAACCTCTTCCACGCCATGCGTCGACAACTGGCTTGGCAATTTAGAAAGCCAATGGTCGTCATGTCTCCAAAATCTTTATTGAGACATCCACTTTGTGTTTCTAAAAAAGAAGAATTTACGCCTGATAATAACTTCCAGGAATACTATGATGATCCAGAAGTAACGGATAAGAATGCAAAAGATATTAAACGCGTCCTTTTCTGCTCTGGTAAAATCTATTATGATTTGCTGGCTAAAAAGCAGGAAGACAACCGTTCTGATGTAGCCATCGTTCGCTTTGAGCAACTCTATCCTTTCCCACAAAAAAACATAGATACCCTGATGAAGCGTTATGCTAAAGCAGATAAATGTTGGGTACAGGAAGAACCTGAAAATATGGGTCCTTGGCGCTATGTCTTTAGCCACCTAAAAATGACAGATGCTAGATATATTGGTCGTAAAGCGAAGGCTTCGCCAGCTTCTGGATTTAAGAAGGTACACGATAAGCAACAGAAAAAGATTGTAGCAAAGGCTTTCGAAAAGTAAGATGCTCTATCTTTTAGATAAAACAAAAAGCAGATTTAGAATTTTCTAAATCTGCTTCTTTCGTTTATGTATTTTTTCAGCTGCTTCTTTTTAAAATTACGTTAAAGAGAAGCCAACTAGCTAACCAGCAAACAGGCCAACCAGCCTACTTCACTACAAATCCATTTCCCCATCCTTTCTCTGGACTCACAAAACAAAGTGCGCCTTTTTCATTTTCCGCCATCAGGATCATTCCTTGCGATTCGATGCCTCGCAATTTTCGTGGAGCTAGATTGACGAGTAATAATACTTGTTGACCAATCACTTTTTCTGCTTCATAATATTTGGCAATACCAGAAACGACCGTTCGTTTTTCAGTTCCTAAATCTACGGTTAGTTTCAGCAACTTATCCGCCTTTTTTACTTTCTCCGCTTCGATGATCGTTCCCGTTCGCATATCCATTTTAGAAAAATCATCAAACGTAACCTCTGGCTTGATCGGTTCTCGATCATTGGCTTTTTCTGCTTCTAGAATGGCAGCTAACTTTGCTTTCTGAGCATTGATCAAATCGAGGCGACTGGTATCTTTGCGATCATTTATTTTGGCAAATAATAATTCTGGCTCATTGATAACATGATCCGTTGGATAGATAGAAACACCTTTTTTAAGATTTGCGTGTGCCTTTTCCCAATCTCCATTTTCCAGAACTGGCAGATTGATAAAACGTCGAATCTTAGCCGCAGAGAATGGCAAAAATGGCGCTACAAAAACACTCAATAATCCTACGATCTCTAGACAAGTAGCGAGACAATCTTTTACTTCTGCACTCTCTGGATTTTCTTTATATATTTTCCATGGAGAGACATCCTGTAAATAGGTATTCCCATAACTAGAAATTTCATTGACCAATTGGATGGCTACTTTAAAATTAAAAGCTTCCAGCGCCGTCTCTAATTGTTCTGCTAATTTTTTAACAGGTTCGAGATTTAGTTTTGTTGCAACTGGCAACTTACCTTCGTAATATTTGGTCGTCAACGTCGTCACTCGATTGATAAAGTTTCCAAGATTGGCGACTAATTCATTGTCATGAAATTCTACAAATTCATCCCATTTAAAATCCGCATCTTTATTCTCAGGTAAATTACGAATCAACGCATAACGCAACGCATCTTCTTTGTTAGGAAATTCCTTAAACGTTTCTAAATAATCATTCTGCTCAATTCCCCAACCTCTTGATTTAGAAAATTTCTTTCCTTCAAAATTTAAAAACTGATTGGCCGGTACATTATGTGGTAAGATATAATCTCCATGCGCTTTCAGCATAGATGGGAAAACAATACAGTGAAAAACAATATTATCTTTTCCAATAAAATGGATCAAACGACTGTCTTCACTTTTCCAATAATCTTCCCAATTTTTTCCGTTGTCTTCTGCCCACTGCTTGGTCGCAGAAATATACCCGATTGGTGCATCGAACCAAACATATAATACTTTTCCATCCGCTCCTTCTACTGGCACTTTAATTCCCCAATCCAAATCTCGCGTAATCGCTCGTGGATGCAAACCACCGTCGAGCCAAGAAAGACATTGTCCAATCACGTGTTTTTTCCAAGCTTTTGTCTGATGTACTTTTTCGCCATCCACTTCTCCATTCTCAATCCAA
>CALGJS010000200.1 GCA_937927835.1 uncultured Saprospiraceae bacterium
TAAATTGGATTTGGAGCAGTTGAGTTCTGGACGTAGTTTTGGGTTGATTGGAAATTTTCCTTATAATATTTCGTCTCAGATTTTATTTAAAATGCTGGAACATAAAGCCTTGATTCCCGAAATGGTAGGGATGTTTCAAAAAGAAGTTGCACAACGTGTTATTTCTGCTCCGGGCAGCAAAGTTTATGGTGTAATTAGTGTGTTAATTCAGGCTTATTATTCTGGAGAATATTTATTTGATGTAGGTCCAGAGGAATTTAATCCACCGCCTAAAGTGCAGTCAGGTGTTATTCGATTAACTCGAAAAGAGAATCAAGATTTAGGATGTGATTATTCTTTATTTCGGAGAGTGGTTAAGCAAGCCTTTAGCCAACGACGGAAAATGCTACGCAATACGATGAAGATGTTTTTAAAAGGCGATCCACTGTTAGAAGATGATCTTTTTAAAGAAAGACCGGAACAATTATCAGTAGAAGCTTTTGTGAAATTATCTAATTTGATCGCAGAACGAGAAAAAAAATAAAACTCCTTTATCAATAGTATTTTAGATTGGAACTAAAATGAATAAAATCTGTTGAAAGAGAGGAGATAATATTTATCGAAGTTGTTTAAGAATGTTCACAAAAGGTGAGGCTAGAAGCTTGATTATCAAGACGATGCAAATTTTGAGGTTCATAGCCTTAGCTATGATGCCGATAAATTTGTGAAGTGTTGGTAATCAATGATTTAGCCGGAACCATTGTGCTTCATTTTTAAACAACTTCATCATTACAATTATTAAAAAATGAGTTTAGAAACGAAAATTATTGCTGATTTAAAAGCGGCTATGAAAGCCAAAGACAAAGTGAGTCTAAGAGGTATTCGTGCTATAAAAACAGCTTTAATGAACTTAAAAACGGACGGTAGCAACACAGAAATTACCGAACAAACCGAAATTGCATTATTACAAAAAATGAAAAAGTCGCGAATGGAATCGCTCTCTATTTATGAAGAACAGGGACGGGACGAACTAGCGGCTACAGAAAAAGAAGAAATTGCAATTATCGAAAGATATTTACCAGAGCAAATGGATGGTGCGGCACTAGAAAAAGTGATTGGTGAAATTATCGAAAAAACCGGTGCTAGTTCTATGAAAGATATGGGTAAAGTGATGGGAATGGCTAGCAAACAATTAGCTGGTAAAGCAGACGGTAAAGCGATCTCAGCGATCGTCAAACAATTACTAGGTTAAGAATTTTTTCCTAAAAAATATTAAAAGGATTTTCTCGGGAATACCCAAGAAAATCCTTTTTTGTTTTTTCTAAACCTTTGTCGACTTCACCAAACTAAACCATCCGCAACGGCTCTAGCGCTTCAAAAATTTCATCCAATTCATCAAAAGATTTTAGACCAACTTTCTCTTCTTCTCCACCTGCTAAGCTAATTCCCATTGGTTGAATTTCTTGGGTAAGTTCTTTTAGTGAATAAGTATCTGTGCTAGTTCGAATAAAAATCGGGAACTGCTTTGCTAAGCCGCTCAACCAACTGATTGGAAATTTTTCTTTGAAATTATTAATTGAGGCATTTCTTTCAAAATCTAGAATAAAATATTCTACTACTTCATTAGCTTTTAAAAGTTCAACCAATGCATCCGGTTCAAGATGCGCTTCCATCACAATATTCATAATAATTGGAACAGAAAGCTGAAGTTCAGATAAATTGGCAAATCGAGAAACCTCCACCCCATCAAGGTCTAATAATTTGACCGACTGACGGATAAGTTCTGCGTCGAGACCACTGAATTCTCCGATCATTTTTGGGCCTTCAACCCACTCTTTTATGGCTGCCATTTGTGCAGGTGTTACAACGTGATCTTGACCCGGTTCAAGGCCAAATCCTAGCCATTCAACCCCCCAAGCGGCAAAATATCGAGCATCGGTAAGATTGGTGATTTGGCTAGCTTTTATTTGTGGATTATACATTTATCTAGTATTCAGTTTTGTGTAAAATTGATTTTATGAAATTTTATTTTTAACTTAATAAACTATAATTCGATTTCTAGCGTTAAAAGAGCATGAAGGAGAAACAAACGAAATTAAATGATATTGGGCATAGTATTTGTCTTTTTTGTAATAACACATACCTTTTCCTCCCTACACAACCAACCTAGTTTTTAATAACGTTTTCCTTTCGAAATCATATAGTATCTTAGTCGCCGTAAAAGTAATCAATCTATTGCACGGACTAAAATTCTATATACATGAGTAATGAAAATTATGTTGAACAAGTTTATTTTTTAACAAAAAAAATTCCTGTCGGAAAGGTAACTACTTATGGGACCATTTCGAAATTTTTGACGCTAGGCTCTGCTCGTATGGTAGGCTGGGCGCTAAATAAAAGCTTTACGGTCGAAGGTGTCCCCGCACATCGGGTAGTAAATCGAAAAGGCGAATTAAGCGGCCGTAATCATTTTGCGACGCCTACCCTGATGCAGGAATTATTAGAGAAAGAAGGAGTTGCTGTCAAAGATAATCGAGTGGTTTCTTTAGCAACGCATTTTTGGGATCCAAACTTAGAACTTGATGACTATTTTGACTAAGTAGTGTACTGTATAAAACTACGGTAGGCTGCATTTTGAAACCGAATGGTTGGTCTTAAGGACAACTGTCAAAACCTGTTGGCTTATGAATATGCAAAGAGTTAGTCTAATCGTAGTGAGTGTTTTATTACTTTTCATTGGTACCAGTTCTACGAGTACTGATACCATTTATTGGACAGAAGATTATAAATTGACTTGGAACGACTTTCAAGGTCGTCCTGATTATAATATAAAAACAATTTCTGCCCTTTCTTCTTCTGGTCTTATGCATTCAAAAGGATGTAAGAACGGCAAGATTATTTACGAAGTAGTTTCTTATTTTGAGAAAAAGGAAAGTTGGGTAAAAGCAGAAGCTTATACTGATCATCACCTCAGACACGAACAACTTCATTTCGATATTACGGAATTATACGCCAGAAAACTACGGCGAGCTTTATCAGAACAAAACTTTAAATGTGGTCAAGAGGATGCTTTCGAGTATTATGTCAACCAATTTATCAAAGATTGGCATGAGGTACAGCATAATTATGACTCTACTTCTCGACATAGTATCAATCGTGAAGTTCAAGAAGAATGGTCTAAAAGAATTGAAATAGAGCTGCTATTACTTGATGAGTATCGGAGTCGATAATGAAATTTAGAGCTTCTGAAGGCTCAAATAGGAAATAAACACTTATTCATACAATATGTATTTGTTAAATTAAGTTAAATGGGTGTTCATCACGTACATTAATCTAATTATTTAAACTAAAAAGCTTATATGAAGCAAAAATTTACACCAAATCATTTGATTAAACACATTTACAAAGAAACAACGGTCACTGAAACACTGGAAATTAACGAAGCGCTATTATCAAGCTTCAAACTAAATCAACAGTATCAGGAATTATTGTTCGCTCAACGTCAGCTACCTAAAGTAAAATTTGATGCTAAAAAGAGTACGCTCAAAAGCATTCTTAACTACAGTAAGCAAGCGACGCTAGAAACCTACTAAACGTTTCAAGCGTTTAATCAAAGAGAAAGCCCTTTACACTAATCGTGTAAAGGGCTTTTAGTATTGTGTTTGTTTCGAGTGGCTAATAAATTTTCTTTAATTCTCAATCTACTTAGTCAAACGCTTCCTGCGGTCGCTTTTTTCCTTCGCAGATTGAGAAGGAAAATTTAACGCCACTCTCAACGGGGATTTTACGAAGAGCCCAGTCTCTTCGTAAAAGACTAAATCTTATCTATTGTCTTTCTATCTTTTATATTAGGTATTTTTTCTCCCCACTTGTTCTCCAATCAATACCAACCCTTCGAGCGTCAGCTGTCTATTTTTTTGATCAAAGACGCCATCTAAATCTTTCAATACATCTGATAATCCACCCGTAGCGATGACTTTAGTATCGGCACCTAGTTCTTTTTTTATTTGTTCTACTAGATATCTCACCATTCCTGTATACCCGATGGTAACACCAGCTTGAATCGCTTCGATCGTGTTTTTTCCTAATGCGGTTTTGGGTACTTCCAATGGTACTTGTGGGAGCTGAGCCGTATGTTGTAATAAGGATTTGACGGCGGTTTTTAAACCGGGTGCAATTGCTACACCTGCCAGCTGTCCATTATCTAAAATGCTAGTAAAGGTTAAGGCAGTACCGAAATCTACGACCACACATTTTTGTTTAAAGTAATGATAGGCTGCTACGGCATTAGCGACTAGATCTGCGCCAATTTCTATTTTATTAACCACTTCAATATCTAGTTGGTCATAGATTTCTGAATTAACAATGATTAATGGTTTGTCGCTAAGCTGATGCAAGGCAGCAACAATTTTTGAGTTCAGATCAGGCACTACGCTGCTAAGAATGATTTGCTCAATATCGGTAATTTTTAACTGAGCCTCTAAAAATTCAGAAGCAATTCGGTAAGACCAAATTTGTTGATTTAAGGCATCGCTAGAAGGCATGCGCCAGATATGTTTTTGAGTGTTACCCTGATAAATTCCTAGGACGGTATCGGTATTCCCACAATCAATCACTAAAATCATTCGTATTTATTTTTGTTGCCCATTCGCTTTTGCGGTTCTCTTCTTCAATTTACTGTTGTAGGTTGCCCTCTTTATAGGGTTCAGTCGGTCATCTTCTGAGTCTAGGAAGCGTTCGACTAAGTAGATTCAGAATTAAAGAAAATTTAAAAGCCATTCGAAATAAAAATTCTACTTGAAAGACCAGTCATATTTATTGATTCCCTTGAGTGCTTCGGTCAGTAGTGCAATCGTAGCTAAGATATCTTTCTTATGAGCCATTTCGATTGTTTGGTGCATGTTGCGTAGTGGGATAGAAATTGCTCCAGCGATAGAACCATTTTTCCCGTATCGTTGTAGCCCAGCAGTATCTGTTCCACCCGCAGGAAGAACTTCTGGTTGCCATTTGATTTTTTTCTTATCTCCGATTTTTTTCAAATATTTCACCATTCGATAATCGCAAATAGTAGAACCGTCTTTAATTTTTATGGCCGTTCCCATTCCTAGTTTTGTAATCTTCTCGTGTCCTTGAGCACCCGGAACATCAAATGCAATGGTAACATCTAGTCCAAAACCAAAATCTGGATTGATTCGATGTGCTGCAGAAATTGCTCCACGTAAACCTACCTCCTCTTGGACTGTAAATACTGCGTATAAATCGTAAGGGATTTTACGACCCTTTAATTTTTTCAATGTTTCTATTAAAATATAAACAGACAAACGATTGTCCATAGATTTAGAATTGATACATTCTCCCATTTCGATTAATTCTCGTTCGCGAGTAATCGAGTTACCAACTTCTACGATCTTTTTTACTTCCTTAGCAGGACGTCCCGTATCAATGTAATATTCAGAAATAGGAATAGGCTTTCCTCGTTCTTCGGCCGACATTAGGTGGATAGGTTTACAGCCCATCACACCAATAATATCTTTGGTGCCATGAACGATAACCCGTTGGGAGGTAAGTGTTTTAGGATCGAATCCTCCTAGTGGATGAAAGCGAATAAAGCCCTCGTCATCAATATGGCTCACCATAAAACCGATCTCGTCCATATGTGCAGCTACCATTACCCGTTTATCTTCCGTTCCTTTTTTGACGGCAATAACACTACCCATTGCATCCGTATACACTTCGTCAGCCAATCCTTTTAATTCCTTGAGGACTAGTTCACGGATTTTTTGTTCAAACCCAGGGGCGCCTGGCGTTTCGCAGATCTTTTTTAATAATTTAATATCAACCATATGATCGGTAATTTTTTTGCAAAGATAGGTTTTATCTAGTGAAATTGTTTAAAAACGCCCAAATTGACTACGAACTAATAAAATTTTCCAACTCATCGCCTTTTTAGCAGCCCGTCCCTTCGGGTTCGCTAATCTGCATTAGCTCATATAGCGCGGCTATGCACTCAAAAAAAGAGGCTCGATTTGAAAATTTTTCTTTAGTTCTCGGCTGCTATTGGAATTCTTAAACAACTTCAGTGAAAAAGAAATATCGAATTTTAAGGCTAATTTATAAAAGAAATAAGTAATGAATCTTTTATGAAAAAAACAGCTAGTAGTCTTTTATTAATCTTTATATGTTGTAAAAAATATACTGTTTTGAAGGCTATTTTTATAAAAAAAGAATAAAGAAAGTATATTGATTTTAGGAACAAAGTCTTTTTAATCTTGTTAAGTTTACATGCTAAATTTTGCATAATCCTTTTTACAAAAACAAACTAATGACCGCACATATTTTAACGATTGGCGATGAAATACTGATAGGACAGATTATCGATAGCAATTCAGCTTGGATGGCAGAACAACTCAACTTGCAAGGTATTCGAGTAACAAAAATAGTCTCTATCAGTGATACCGCAAAAGCGATCCGAGAAGGATTGGATGATGCTTTCAAAAAAACCGATTTGGTATTGATGACCGGTGGGTTGGGGCCAACAAAAGATGATATTACTAAAAAGACTTTAGCAGAATATTATGATGTGGAAATGTCATTTCATGAAGAATCTTTTGAGCGGTTAAGTGGTATGTTTGCTCGATGGGGGCGAGAGACTACGCCCGCACATCGGGAGCAATGTTTTATGCCTGATAATGCAAAAATCTTAACAAATAAAGCAGGAACTGCTCCCGGAATGTGGTTTGCCAATGCGGGCAAAGTAGCCGTATCGATGCCTGGTGTTCCTTACGAAATGAAATACCTAATGGAACATGAAGTATTGCCATTAGTTGCTGAAACTTTCCCTGGAAAACCGATTATCCATCGCACTATTCTTACTATTGGAGAAGGGGAATCACGAATTGCTCGCCGAATTCAAGATATAGAAGAGAATTTACCGGATTATATCAAATTAGCCTATCTCCCTAATCTAGGTCAAGTTCGACTGAGGTTATCGGCAATTGGAGACAATCTTATTCAGTTAGAAAAGGAATTAGATGTCCAAGTGGAGCTAATCGAAGAATCTATCCCTGAATTCGTATTTGGATACGAAAAAGACACAATTGAGAAGGTAATGGGAGAGTTATTATTAGAAAATAAGAAAACGGTTGGTACTGCGGAGAGTTGTACTGGAGGATTGGTGGCTCATCGAATCACGAGTATACCAGGATCTTCGGCCTATTATGAAGGCAGTATTGTAGCGTATAGTTTTGCGTTGAAGGAGAAATTATTGAATGTAGCCCCTGAAATACTAAAAAATCATGGTGCGGTGAGTGAAGAAACTGTAAAAGCGATGCTAAATGGATTGTTGAAAAACCTAGGTGTTGATATTGGGATTGCAATTTCTGGAATTGCTGGTCCAGGAGGAGGAACACCCGAAAAACCGGTAGGAACGATCTGGATTGCTGTGGGCGACAAAAATAAGACGAATACCCTGAAACTACAACTGGGTAAGAGCCGTTCTAACAATATTAAATATACTGCGACTAAAGCTTTGGATATGGTTAGGCGATTTCTGCTAGAAAACGCTTAAGTTAATTTAAACAGCTTCATAAATAATATTATTATTTGTTTATTTTTGTGGCACAAATAAGTGGTCTTGGAAAATTGAACCAATTAAGCTGTTCATTTTCTTGTGTAAACCATTTAAAACCAAATTAATCAAGATCAAATTATTGTACAATGGCTAAGGTAGAATTGGTAATGCCCAAGATGGGAGAAAGTATAATGGAAGCTACAATCCTAAAGTGGCATAAAGAGGTGGGCGATCAAGTAGAAATGGATGAAACCATTTTGGAAATTGCGACGGACAAAGTAGATACTGAAATCCCCGCTCCAGTAGCGGGAACGGTTCTGGAAATACTACACCAAGTGGATGAAGTAGTTGGAATCGGAAAGGTTATCGCTGTTATTAGCACCGAGGCAACCGCAGATGCAATTCCTTCTCCTTCTGTAGTTCAGGAACCACCTGCAGCTACCAACGGACAGGCGGCCAAGACTACAAGTCCTTCTTCAAAGGCAACACCAGCTGCAGTTACAACGGTAGCAGCCGTAAGTAATGGAACTCGTTTTTATTCTCCATTGGTAAAAAATATTGCTAAAGAAGAAAATGTAGCGATAGATGAATTGGAGACTATTAGCGGTTCAGGTAAGGATGGACGAGTAACCAAAAAAGACATGCTGGAATACCTAGCAAACCGACAGCAACCATCTACTCAAAAAACGGCTACTCCAAAGCGTATTAGTGCTCCTGGTGTTCACAATGGTGCAGCTAACATCCAGAGCGGAGGAGATACGGAAATCATAGAGATGGATCGTATGCGAAGACTAATTGCTGACCATATGGTCAACAGTAAGCATACTTCACCACACGTGACGTCTTTTGTAGAAGCAGACGTAACTAATTTGGTAAATTGGCGTAATCGGGTTAAAGGCCCTTTTCAGAAAAAATATGGAGAGAAAATTACCTTCACTCCAATTTTTGTAGAAGCAGTTGCTAAAGCAATTAGTGATTATCCGATGGTCAATGTATCTGTAAATGGAAATCAAATTATTCGTAAAAAATCAATTAACATAGGAATGGCTACCGCACTTCCTTCAGGTAATCTGATTGTTCCGGTAATTAAAAACGCTAATCGACTTAATCTACTAGGACTAGCTCAGTCAGTAAATGATTTGGCTAATCGAGCAAGAAATAATAAACTTAAACCCGAAGATGTTCAAGACGGTACTTTTACGTTGACCAACGTAGGAACCTTTGGGAATGTTATGGGTACGCCAATTATCAATCAGCCACAAGTTGCCATTATGGCGGTCGGTGCTATTCGTAAAAAGCCAGCGGTAATTGAAACGGAGTATGGGGATGTTATCGCTATTCGACAAATGATGTTCCTATCGCTATCTTATGATCATCGAGTTGTTGATGGAATGCTAGGTGGTTCTTTTTTACGCAAGGTGGCAGATTATCTAGAAGCATTTGATGATCAGCAGACGGTTTAGATTTTTATAAAAGACGTCTCTAATTAACCATGATTTTATGAAAAGTAAATTTTTGTTTTTCTTTGTAATTATTCTGTTTAGTGTGGCTCCTGCACAAGCACAGAAATCTGCAAAAAAGTTAAAGACGTCCGCCGAAAATTATTACAAGCGGAACAAATATGCAGAAGCCTATAATCTTTTTTCTAAGTATACACGTTTGAAAAATCCTGATGCTGAAATGATGTATAAGATGGGTATTTCTGCCTATCAATCAAATCGTTTACCAGAATCAATTCGACATTTTCAATCTATCATTAATAATGAGAAAAAACCGGACCAGTCTGTTTATTATGGATTGGCGCGCGCATTTCACCAACAGCGAAAGTTCAAAGAAGCTATTCGTAATTATAAGCAATATTTAAAAACCACTAAGTTTGATGATCGTCGACGAGAACACGTAAAAGATAATATTTTACGGTGTGCTAGCGGGTTAAATTTGTCGTATGTAGATGAGCAGGCAGTGGTGGAAAATATGGGCGAAAAAGTGAATTCGGAAGGAGATGATTTCGGCCCTGTACTTAGTCCTAATTATAATAATAAACTTTATTTTTCTTCTAATCGAAAAGGAAGTGTTGGTGGAAAAAGAAACGCTGCAGGATATCCAGATGAGCAGTATGGTAGTTATAGCACTGATATTTATTCTACCATTATTATCAATGGAGAATGGAATTCAACCACTCCTTTACCAACCTTAGTGAATAGTGTACGCAATGAAGTATTATTAGATTTTAATGATGATGGCCAAGTACTATATTATTATAAAGGATTGAAGTTGAGCGGAGGTGAAGCGCTGGTTGATTCTTTTAGTAATGATCAACAGAATGAATTATATGCTCCTAAAATGAATACACCGATGGTGGCTGAAAAAGGAGATGAATCTCCCTATTTTTTCAATGATTCAACGATGCTCTTTAGTAGTAATCGCCAAGGAGGTTTAGGTGGAAAAGATATTTATGTTGCGACCAAAACTAATGGTTATTGGACCGTCCCAAAAAATTTAGGAATGGCGATCAATAGTCATTATGATGAAGTAAGTCCATTTTTATCGATGGATGGTAGAACATTGTATTTTAGTAGTAATCGTCCAGAAAGTATCGGTGGTATGGATATTTATCGTGTTCGATATAACGATGGAAAGCAAGCATGGGAAACGCCAGAAAACATGTCTTGGCCAGTAAATTCACCAGCCAATGATAGAGATTTTCGCTTATCACCTAATGGTCTTGAAGGATATTTTTCTTCTAATCGAAAATCAGGTAACGGAGGCTTTGATTTGTTTACCGCTTATTTTAAAAACCAGTTATACGAGCAATCCGTTACTTCAAATCCGCTAGTATTTACGCAAGTACCCGCATATCGTCAGCAGCAACAAGGGACAGGAGTAGTTTTCGAATCTTCTGAAAATTTTCCAACTAAATCCTATCCATCTACCGTTAATTTTCCTGAATCTGCTACTAAAATTGTAGAAGTAAATCCAATAAATTATCGCAATGATGATGATATTCTAAGCACCGATAACTTAGAAAAGATTAATGAAGTAGTGCGAGTGATGAACGAATATCCACAGCTAAAAGTTATGTTATCTGCTCACTCAGATGGTAATGATCCGGTAGAATTTGATTTGTTTTTCTCCATCAAAAGAGCAGAAAAAGTTGCCGCTTATTTACAAGAAAAAGGCATTAATGCCTCTAATATCCATCTTAAAGGTATTGGAGCAGTTAATCCAGCTGCCATGCAACAAACACAAGGAGGAAGCAGCATAATGGCTCAAAAAATTAATAGAAGGATTGATTTTGAGATCTTTAACTCAGCTGGACTTCCTTTGCAGATTGTTAATAAAGGACCCGTGGTAAGTAAATTCTTGGAAGACCAACGTGGAATTATGTATAATCAAGCTATTAAAGGCCTTTCTTACAAGGTACAAATTGCTTCGTTAGGACAACGTTACAAAGGATCTCTTTTATTAGAATACCGTCAACCATTGATCGAGTCAGTTTTTAATGATAAAAATTATAAATATTCTGTTGGGCTATTCCAAAATTTCTATGGAGCAGAGCAGCTTCGGAAAGAACTTGTGGCTAGAGGAATAACAGATGCATTTGTTATTCCCTACATTAATGGAGTAAGAGCCTCTATGAGTGATTCTAAAATATATGCTGCTGCTTATCCAGATTTGCTAAATTTTCTCGCACAAACCAACCAAGATTAGTTACCTTTGGCCTTTCGTCAACAGAAAGATACAAATGAAAAAAATTGCATTTCTAAGAGAAAGCCTCAAAAACTTAAAAACTGTCGGTACGGTAACTCGTAGTTCGAAGTATGCATGTAAAGCAATGATTGCGCCTGTTAACTTTGCGGAAGCAAACGTAATCGTTGAACTAGGAGCAGGTGATGGTGTGATTACAGAGCATATCATCAATGCGATGAAGCCGGACGCTATTTTACTTTCCTTCGAAGTTAACCCTCGATTTTGTGAAAAAATTAGAGAAATCAACGATCCTCGCCTCCACGTGATCGAAGACTCTGCGGAACATCTCGAAAAATACCTTAAAAAACACAACCTAAAAGAGATAGATTATGTCATCTCGGCTATTCCATTTGTTTCTCTTCCCGATGAACTAGGATACTCGATTGTAGGTGAGTGTAGAAAGTTTTTAAAAGAAGGTGGCCTTTTCATCCAAATCCATTATTCATTACTGGCTAAAAAGATTTACCAAAAAGTATTTGGAAACGTAAAAATTAATTTTGAGCCAATTAATATTCCTCCCGCTTTTGTTTTAATTAGTACTAAAAAATCTGCCTAAAGATTATGGCCGAGGACGTTTTTGATTCTGAAAATCAACGTGCATATTGGTCGGCCCGATATGACGAAGCACGGACAGGATGGGACATCGGTTATCCGTCCACACCCATCAAAACATATATTGATCAGTTAACGAATAAAGATATTCGCATCCTTATTCCGGGAGCCGGAAATGCCCACGAGGCTGCCTATTTGTTTGAACAAGATTTTTTGAATACCGTCATTCTGGATATTTCTCCGATTCCGTTAGCAGCATTTGGTGAGCGTTTTCCTGATTTTCCAAAAGAACAACTCGTCAATGAAAATTTTTTCTCTTTTGAAGGACAGTTTGATTTGATCATAGAGCAGACGTTCTTTTGTTCCATGCCGCCACTACCTGCCAACCGACAAGCTTATGCATTGCAGATGTCTAAACTCCTAAAACCTGGCGGTAAATTGGTAGGACTCTGGTTTGATATTCCACTTACCGGAAATTTAGAAAAAAGACCTTTCGGTGGGACCAAAGAAGAATATCTAACTTACCTTGATCCTTACTTCAAAGTACAGACTTTTGCACCCGCTCATAATTCAATTCCTCCTCGTGCAGGCAATGAGCTCTTTGGCATTTTTGTAAAAAAATAAAAGAGCATAGAAAGTTATTTATTTTGACTAACCGTCAGGGGCTTGTTACTCCACTTTTTTTAACCATTATTTTACGTTGAAGAGAAGCCAACAGGCCAATAGCTAACAGGCCAACAGGCTTTAGATCTTGGGCTGTTGGCAACCTATTCAAAAAGCCTAAAACATCGAAGTTGCTTGATATAACTCGTGTTGGTCATTGACACCAAGGGCGTAGGTAAAACCAGGTTGCAAACTATAAGCACCATACGCACCATCTTTTCTCAGTGCGATGAATCCAACTTGTAAATCACTAATATCCTTGTGCTTCGCTTTTATCCGTAGACATACAGAACGACATGCCTCTTCCGGACTTTGACCGTGACGCATGGCTTCGACGACCATAGCACTGCCCGCGGTTCTGATTACCGCTTCACCGAGTCCGGTAGCTGCCGCAGCACCAACTTCGTCATCTACGAATAAACCAGCAGCGATAAGCGGAGAATCACCGACTCTTCCGTGCATTTTCCATGCGGCTCCGCTGGTGGTACAGGCACCTGCTAGATGACCGTGGATGTCGAGTGCGAGTGTGCTGATGGTGTCGTGATTTTCGATGTTTATTTTGGGTTTATAAATACCTGTTTTTAACCACTCTTCATATTTTTTTCTAGAAGATTCCGTGAGAAGGTTTTCTTCTTTAAATCCCATTTCTAAGGCAAATTGTTTGGCACCTGCACCGACGATCATGATATGTGGCGTATTTTCCATCACCTTACGGGCGACCGCAATTGGATTTTTAATGTCTCGTAAAAATGCCACCGAACCACATTGTCCGTCTCCTTTCATGATACAGGCATCGAGGGTCACGATTCCCTCACGATCTGGAAATCCACCTAATCCCACGGTTTGTACTTTAGGATCATTTTCGACGATGATTACCCCTTTTTCTACTGCGTCTAAGGCGGTACCCTTATTTTTTAGAATCTCCAATCCAACCTTATTGGCAGCCATTCCATGATCCCAAGTAGAGATAATGATGGGCTTGGTGACTTTATTGGTAGAAGGAGTCTGTCCTTGACAGCTGTAAGTACCACCAGTCGTTAGGGCTGCTAATCCGAGTGAGGTGGTTTTGAGGAAGGTTCTTCGTTTTTGTGGCATGAGGTTCTGTTTGAAAAATACTTAAAAGTAGTAAATGTTTTTCTAATTGAAATATAAAGCTTTAGACAAGCTGA
>CALGJS010000201.1 GCA_937927835.1 uncultured Saprospiraceae bacterium
GAACCACTTGTCATTCCTTATGGAGAAATACCAGATTTTCCTCAAACACATGTCAAAGGACACGCGGGGCAATTGGTTGTCGGCAAACTCCAAGGCAAGACGGTGATCGTACTTAAAGGGCGATTTCATTATTATGAAGGACATCGATTAGACACCATTGGTATTCCTATCAGAGTTTTTAAAAAGCTTGGGGTCGAAGATTTGGTGATCACTACTGCTACGGGAGGCGTCAATCAAGAGAACGTAAAAATGGGTGACCTAATGCTCATTACCGATCATATCAATTGGGTTGGAACCAATCCTTTAGTTGGACCAAACCTTACAGAATTTGGACCTAGATTTCCTGATACTTCCACAGCCTACTCTCCTCATCTTCAAGAACTCGCTCGAAGTGTTGCAAAAAATTTAAAGATCAATCTTAAAGAAGGAACCTACTTGTTTACAACTGGTCCGAGTTATGAAACACCGGCTGAAGTTCGGATGATGCAGGTGCTCGGTGCGGATGTTGCGGGAATGTCTACTGTTCCAGAAACGTTGACGGCAGCTCATGCAGGGATGTCCGTTGTTGCGATCACTTTTGTAGCCAATATGGGGGCTGGACTTACAGATGAGAAGTTGACGCATGATGATGTGATGGCTACGATGGATTTGGTAAAAGATGATTTTATTGGAATGGTAGAGGAATTGGTGAAGAGAATTTGATTTTTGTTTTTGGTTCTTTTGGGGTGTTTGGCGGACGATTGGCTTTTTCTCTTTTGGCTTGTTTGGCTTTTTAGTTTTTATAGATTCTTATCTTTTGATTTATGCCGATTATTAGAATTGAGACAAAAATAGATGCGGATATTTCCATCGTCTTCGATTTATCAAGGAGCATCGATTTACATAAAATTTCCACTCAAGAAACTAAGGAAGAAGCTATTGCTGGAGTCACCTCAGGTTTGATAAAAAAGGGGGAATGGGTCACTTGGCGTGCTAGGCATTTTGGAGTTTACCAAAACTTAACTGTTCGAATTACGGAATTCAACCAACCTACCTATTTTGTTGATGAAATGCAAAAAGGTATCTTCAAATGTTTTAGACACGACCATATTTTCCACAAGGTTGGAGAACAATCTTTAATGATTGATGTTTTTGATTATGAATCTCCATTAGGCATTCTCGGAAAATTGGCGGACACACTATTTCTAAAACGTTATATGAAACGGTTTTTAGAAAAAAGAAATCAAACCATTAAGCATTTCGCAGAAACTGAAAAATGGAGAGAAGTCCTACTATCTAAATTATAAGCATGAACTCACAAGTACCTATTAATCAATCACTTGAAATCAAATTACTCCAAAAATACAAGGCCACTAGAGCCTATTCTGAACAACTTTGCCAACCTTTAAAAACCGAGGATTATTTGCCTCAACCGGTAGATTTTGCCAGTCCGCCTAAATGGCATTTGTCACATATTACTTGGTTTTTTGAGGAGATGATTTTGAAAAAATTTAGCCCAGGATATCAACCTTTTAATGAAGCTTTCTCTTTTTTATTTAATAGTTATTATCAGACAGTTGGAAAACGAGCGGTGCGTGCTGAGCGAGGAGCAATCACTCGTCCGACGGTTTCAGAAGTTTATGCCTACCGCAAATATGTGGATGAACAAATGAACCAATTACTTGCAAGACCAATAAGTCAAGAATTAGAAGCCCTTGTTATTCTTGGAATCAATCATGAACAACAACACCAAGAACTATTAATTACAGATTTAAAACACACCTTCTCTTTAAATCCACTACACCCTGTTTATAAGGAAAATTTTGATCAGACATCCGACAAAAATAAGACGGACGGTTGGATTGAAATGGAAGAAGGTATTTATGAAATTGGGCATCAAGGCCAGGAATTTTGCTTTGATAATGAACTAGGTAGACATCGGGTATTCTTAGACAATTATCAAATAGCCAATCAATTGGTTACTTGTGGAGAATATCTAGAATTTATCAAGGCAGGTGGTTATCAAAATTTCAAATATTGGTTAGATGAAGGTTGGACTTGGGTTATAGAAAATAATATTGAAGCACCACTCTATTGGAAAAAACCAACATCGGGTCAAAATAAATGGTCTCAGTATACATTAGCCGGATTAAAGGAAATCGATCCTAATACGATTCTATCTCATATCTCTTTTTATGAGGCGCAAGCTTTTGCTACTTGGAAGAATCTTCGTTTGCCCACCGAGTTCGAATGGGAGGCTGCTGCTAAAAAACTAGATTGGGGGAAGCGTTGGGAATGGACTTATTCTGCTTACCTACCTTATCCAGGATTTAAAATTGCAGATGGTGCCGTAGGTGAATATAATGGAAAATTTATGGTCAGTCAAATGGTATTGCGAGGCAGTTCGGTAGCAACTCCACTTGGACATGAGCGACCGACTTACCGAAATTTTTTCCATCCTAAGTATCGATGGCAATATACTGGCATTCGACTGGCTAGGTCATTGAAAAAAAATGAATAGAACAGAAAATCTATTTTTCATTAAACTTATTTTGAAACACCTTCATCCATAAAAAACAACCTTTTGAAATCTTCCATATTCACCCAAGATACCGCTTTTAAAAAACACGTAGCAGAAGGACTGAGTGCCAAATCAAAATTTTTATCTTCAAGATATTTTTATGATAAAAAAGGCGATGCCATATTTCAGCAGATCATGGCGATGCCCGAATATTATCTAACCAATTCAGAAATGGAAATTTTTACGGAGCAGGCTACCGATATAATTTCAGCATTTGGGATGAAGAAAGATCAGCCTTTTGAGCTCATTGAGCTTGGTGCTGGAGATGGAACCAAAACCGTCAAATTACTTACCGCATTAGAAAATCAAAACTATACCTTTGAATACCTTCCAGTTGATATTTCTGAGAATGCTTTAACTCAATTAAAAGATGCGCTTTCGATTCAATTGCCTGAGCTTCGGATCAATCCAAAACAAGGCGAGTATTTTAAAATACTCCAAGAATTATTAACTTCCGACAAACCAAAGATTATTCTTTTCATTGGTTCTAATCTTGGAAATATGTCAGATGAAATAGCCAATACATTTCTTCAATCGCTTTCTAGTTATTTAAAAAAACAGGACAAAATTTTACTAGGACTAGACTTAATAAAGTCTGCCGATATCGTCCTTCCAGCCTATAATGATCCGACAGGAATTACACGAGACTTCAACTTAAATTTGCTAACACGTATCAATCGCGAATTAGGTGGAAATTTTAACATCCAACATTTTTCTCACCAAGCAGAATATTCAGAAGAGACTGGGATTACAAAAAGTTTTATCAAAAGTAATATTGCTCAAAAGGTAACCATCACTTCCATCAACAAGACTTTTGATTTTGATAAGAACGAATTGATTCATACAGAGATCTCTAGAAAATATAATGATTCAATCTTAAATATGGTTTTGGGAGGTACGAATCTTTCTGTAATCCAAAAATTTACTGATCAAAAAGGGTACTTTACCGATTTTTTATTGAAAAAAAATTAATCCTTCCAGCTTAACTCCCTTCCTTCTGCCTGAAAATACATTCATTAAATCACTGATTGCCAGTTACTTACAAAACACATTGGGAATATTTTATTAATTTTCATGCTTGATGCAACGTTTTCTTAGATACTTGCATATAGTGTGGTGTAGATCGATTTACAAAATTGAAAAATAAAAATTAGAAAATAAATCCGAGAACACTAAAATGTAATCTCACAAAAAAAATAGTATGAAAAATTTTAAGATTTTAATGTATATATCGCTGGTTTTGCTTTCCATCGTATCTTGTACAAAAGAAAATATTGAAGAGCCAGAAGTAATTGACCCAATTATTGAACTGGTAGAAACTTCTCACAATGCCTTGGTTGCACAGGTAAATACTGACGGAGGACTTGATTTAGGATGTTTTTCCATTGATCTTCCTTTTGATTTAACAGTGGACGGTATCGTTTCTACCATTGGATCTATTGAAGATTTTGAGGCAGCATTAACAGATGCTGGAGAAACGGCAGAAATCGACTTTATTTATCCTATTGATATTACCTATGAAGATGGCGAAACAGCAGTCGTGGCTGATGGAATGGAATTGGGAGAAGCATTTTCAGTATGTATTCCAGATACAGGATGGATTGATGGAGGATTCCCTGCTTATGTTATTAATGTAGAGAATAGCTGCTATACACAAGTATATCCGGTAACACTTACAGACTTAGAAGGTAATTCTGTTGTTGTTGAAGATGAAACAGCTTTTATTGAAGCGTTAGCAAATAATGATATTTTATTCTTTGAATTTCCTTTAACCTTGCTTGACGAAAACGGAGAAGAAGTAACAGCAGAAAACGATGAAGAACTTTTCGAATTATTCTTTGAATGTGAAGGAACACATCCTCCTTGTGATAGCATTCCATACACTGGCGGTGGATTTGCCTGTTACAGTTTAGGTTTCCCATTAGGTGTTATCCAAATCGATGCAGATGGAAATGAAACTACGGTAATTTTAGAAGATGAAGATGACCTTAATAATAATTTATTAAATGGTAATATCATAGGTTTTGCGTATCCATTGACACTAATTGATGAAGAAGGAAATGAAGTCGTGGTTAATAGTGAGGAAGAGATGGAAGCTGCATTTTTTGAGTGTGGAGGTTTTGGTGGGCCAAGTGATCCAAGCGCTATCCTTCTACTTTCAGGAGACGTTGCCTCAGGAGGCGCTTGTTATGATATCCAGTATCCAGTTAATTATATGCTGCCGGATGAAACTGAAACTGAAACAGCTAGTAATCTAGAAGAATTTAGTGATGCCATTTTTTCTAATACGGGTGGATTCATCATACAATTAGAATTTCCAGTAGATGTTGTTTTAGCAACTGATAATTCTACGCTAACACTTAATAACTTAGATGAATTGTTGAGCCTATTAGAGGAGTGCCAGTAATCAGCTAAATTTCGACCTAAAGTATCCGATTAAATTGATCGGATACTTTATTTTTCTACTTATAATCTAGTCAAACCCCATTTACCTTTTGGTTAAAAAACAAATCATATCTCTTTGTCAATCCGAAAAACAGGAAGGACAGCGCCAGCTTTATCAAGCCTGCGCTCCTTATGTGTACGCGACAATCAAACAGTATGTTCGAGAAACGGAAGATATCAAAGATACGATGCAAGAAGCGTTTGCCAATGTTTTTAAAAATATCAAAAGTTATGATGAATCTAAAGGAACATTTAATAGTTGGATTAGAAAAATAGCGGTTAATCAAGCTTTGATGTTGATTAGAAAAAAGAAACAATTTTCGCATCTAGTACCATTAGATGATTTTAAAGGTGAGGTTATAGGAACAGTTGATAATTACGAAAAACTTTCTCGCGAAGATGTCGACAAAGTACTAGCAAAAGTGCCAGAGGGTTACCGAATTGTATTTACCTTATTTGTGATTGATGGTTACAGTCATAAAGAGATTTCAAAACTATTAGACATAAAAATAGAGACTTCTCGTTCCCAATTAGCCAGAGCAAAAAAATGGATCTATCTCCATTTATTTAATAATGAGAAAAGTAAGGCGTATGGACTCTTTTGATAAAAAAATATCCGACCTCTACAATGCTGAACAATCTTCTAACGACCTTCCGGAAGGATTCGGATGGGACGATATGAATGAGGGTATTTATAAAAAAATGGAAGAACCTAAAAGGAAGAAAAAATTCTTTTGGATGTGGTTCTCCTTTGCAGGTAGTTTATTGTTACTGACCACCCTTCTATTTTTCTTTAATTTTGAAACGAAAAACATTACTTCAACTCCTTCAAACATTGAAGATTCAAAAGCAGAAAAAACACCTATTCATTTAGATAAAACTACTATTGAAAACAGTTTAGAAATCACCAAAACCATTTCTGAGACACCTACTAAAACTAAAGAGAGATATACAATTTCAACAAACCAAAATTCTCATAAAACTTCTAAAGAAAACATAAAGAAAACAAAACTAGCTAAGGTTCCCGCTTCTAGTATTCAAGTAAAAATCCCTGAATCTAGTACTGAACCTATTAAAGAAAACCAGCAATTAATTAAAGAACAAACAGTTCAAGAATCCATTATTTCTACTAATAAAACGACTGTTTTAAAAGAATCTTTAGTGGCCACAAAACGACTTGCTTTTATTTCAATTCAGAAAGATTTAATTCCTATGGAGCGTCGATTAGGACCACCAATTGTCTTAGTTCCAAGTCATGTTATATCACCAAATAAAACCAACAAGGAAGACGAAAAACTCGAATCAAAAAACAAGAAAAAACTTATTGGGCTTTCCTCCTTACAACTATATGGCGGCACACTTTTAACCAGTGGAAAGTACAGCCAAAATCCTCTACGAAATAAACATAGCAGATGGTTACCTGGATATTATGCAGGAATTGAATTGACTGTATTAAATGTCAAAAAATGGAACATAAACTTTGGATACGAACATAAATTCGCGGTACAACTATTTGACTTTCAAAACATTACCGATATTATTGAAACTGTGGTGGAAGATGCGCTAGTTGGTATTTCGACCAATTCGATTAATGGTTCACAAAGCGAAAATAGGGAGACTATTTCTACTCAAGCAAACCGAACTCGCAACTATGTAAACTATAATACCTTTCGAGCACATGCTTTTAGAATGACGATTGTTCGAACGTTTAATTTATCTAAAAATCTTTCTTTCAATCCTGGCATTGGTAGTTCTTATAACTTCCTTAACAAAGCGAATGGACGAACGGTAGACAGTGATAAAAACACCTTGAATTATAATCCGAGCAATTCGATTTATCGAAAGAATAACTTTGGGATTGAGGGTGGTTTTTCCTTGTCCTATCAGATTGGGAAGTTTAGTTTAAATGGAAATGTTTGGATGGAAAAATCATTAAATTATAGTTTGGAATCTGTGGGAGAGATTCGCCCTGTTTTTTATAAGATGGGGTTGGGAGTTGGTCGCCGGTTTTAGGGGAAGATTTTTAAAAGGGGCTTTCCCTCGACGAAAACGAAAACGTTTACTAAACTTTTGAAGTTTAGTAAACGTTTTTCATCTTTCGACCGCTCCTGCCTACCCCATCATTGGTGAAAACCAAATATAAATAGCAATCACAATTACGCAAACTAAGGCTCCGACTTGCTTGACATATTTCCAAGGGGTAATATCTACTTGTCTGGTATATTCTTGAACGTATTCTTCTTTTCTTGGGTTGACCATTCCGATGATTAACATAATGATAATATTTAAAACAAAAAGGATCGCCATCACGTGCAGGAAGTGCGGATAAGCTCCTGCTTTTAGATAAGTTAATTCTGTACCAGTAATTCCAGCTGCTTCTGCTTTAGCGATAGCACTGTCTACATATTTAGGCTTTAGAATAAACTGGCTAATTGAATACAAAATTACGCCTGACAATACCGCAACTTTCGCTGCAATGGCGGGTACTCTTTTAGTTAAATAACCTACGATAATGATCGTTAAAATTGGAATGCTATAACAGCCATTCACTTCTTGTAAATAACCAAATAATCCATCTGGTGCATCATCAATCATAGGTGCAATAATCATTGCCACACTTGCCAATATAACACCAAATGTTTTCCCTGCTTTTACCACTTGTTTTTCAGAAGCTTCTTTATTAAAATATTCTTTATAAATATCAATTCCAAACAAAGTAACGGAACTATTCAAGGCACTATTGAAAGAACTTAAAATAGCACCAAATAGCACCGCAGCAAAAAATCCTACCAAAGACGCTGGTAATACTTCGCTGACTA
This sequence comes from uncultured Saprospiraceae bacterium, assembly GCA_937927835.1. Lineage (GTDB taxonomy): Bacteria > Bacteroidota > Bacteroidia > Chitinophagales > Saprospiraceae > JALZUU01. The sequence continues at coordinate 7,825 of CALGJS010000201.1, forward strand.
ATTTCGGATAGGCCTCATCTGGTTTTGCTAAGGTATCTCCAAAAATGTGGAAAGCAATAATTCCAGGAAGTACTAAAATAAGTGGTCCTAATATTTTTATAAAACTTGCGAAAATCAAACCTTTTTGTCCTTCCTTTAAATCCTTGGCAGCCAACGCTCTTTGAATGATCGCTTGATTGGTTCCCCAATAAAAAACTTGTACCAGCATCATTCCTGTAAAAATCGTCGCAAAAGGAACCGAAGCTGCACTATCTCCGATC
>CALGJS010000202.1 GCA_937927835.1 uncultured Saprospiraceae bacterium
TTCGTCGAGGGAAAGGGTCAAGAGTAGAGAGTCTGCCCAGTCTGCGTCTGCATTTAAGAAAGGCGCATAGGAGACCGGTGGCGTGTATTCTGTACGGTTACAAGCCATCAGCAAAACGACGATGGTTACAATTCCAAAAAATTTAGACATAGTGTTCCTACAAAGAGGCCTCTTTTAATAATCCTTCTTTCAGAGTTTGCTTAAAAGCAAAATTTCCTTTGTCTTCTCAAGTTTGTGTATGTCTATTCGTCGGGGTTGGAGTAGAGTGACGACTCTGAGTGGAAAGATAGTCAAATTTGCGGAGATTTGGGGAGGGGAATGAGAAAGAGTTTTGGGTTATGAAGACTCGTCTACCCGCTTTGTAAAGATGAAGACATCATTTTCAATTACAAAAAATAAAAAGATCATTCTAGAGTTAGTATTTTGAGTGTTTTCTGTTAACTTTAAAAGAAAAGGACGATTTTAAAAATTGGCTTAAAAACGATTTTAATAAAAAATGATAAAGCAGATATACCTTGTATTTTTTCTACTCCTATTTGCATGTAAGGAAAAGAAACCTTACCAAGCCTTTGAGACCAAATTAAATGATCAAGTTTGCAGCTGTATGTCATTGCAAAAAATCAATAATGAAGATACCTTCTTAAAAAAATATGAAACCTGTCAACTAAAAATTTCAGAATTACTTGAACATGGGATTGATCAATATCCAGAGGATTCAAGGATATCGAAAGAAAAATTTAAAGAAAAACTACCAGCACTACTTCAAGATTTAGTAAAAAACAATAAATGTTCAGATGGCTTTTAATGACCAAATCAAAGAATTTTCTATAATCTTCCTCCTCACCTCCCTCCTCCTCTCCTGCGGAGACAAAGAAGAGACATTTCCAACCGACACACTCACCAATTACATCAAAGAAAATACCACCCTTCCACTCGTCCGTGATTCCTTGATCGCTTGCGCAGCTGGTGGACAAGAAAACTTTATGATCAATGAAGAACGACCCATTTCCATCTTCTATTATCCAGAAGGAAACGCAACCGATTTTTTATATTTTGAAACAGACAGCATTGCGGTAGATCCAGATGACTTATCTCAATATAGAAAAAAGGACTTACCTGATACGCCGATATTAAATGGCTATCTTAGGCATTTTTCGCGCGCAGCGATTGAGGAGAATATTTGGTGTCGGGTTAGTTTTATTAAGGATGGCCGATTGCATATTTCGAATGCGATTCGCTTAAAATACAATGACTTGCCTTCTGAATTTAATCCGGAATTAGTAGAGATTGATCAAACAGAAAGTCTCTCTCCTATTTTTAATTGGCAGGATGGTCGCATTGCAGATAACGCTATTTACTTTCAGGTGATCAGTGATTCTGATCAGAATTTATTGTCGGGTACTTATACTTTTGAACAACAGTTTCAATTTTATAATTTGGATAATGTCGTTTTAAATATCCGAGATATAACTCCACCACCAGTATTGCTTCCTGAGGAAGATTATACTTTTTTAATGATGGCGGTCAGCTCCGATAATTGGGTAAATTTGATTATTGAAAAATCGTTTGATACCGAGTAGAAATTAATTGTTAATTAAAATCAAAATGAATAAATATCCTTTCTTCTTTATTATCCTCTTTATTTTTTCTTGTACAAACAAAGATCCTACACCACAAGAACCCATAAAAAAAGACCCCATCATCAACAATACTTCCCTAGTTTTATTGGGCACTATTCAGGATGCTGGCTATCCGCAAATTGGTTGTAAAAAGGCATGTTGTGTAAATATTTTTAATAACCCAAGCATGGTTCGAGAAGTTGTTTCCTTGGGATTAATTGATGTTCCTAACAAGAACACTTATCTGTTTGAGGCAACTCCTGATATGGTCAGACAAATGAAAAGGATTACGAGATATGAGCAGTCTAGCGAAAACGAAATGGTAGATGGTATCTTTTTGACACATGCGCATATCGGACATTATACCGGCTTGATGTACTTGGGTAAAGAAGCAACCAATGCAAAAGAGGTCCCTGTCTATGTGATGCCTAGAATGAAAAATTACTTAACTCAAAATGGTCCTTGGAGTCAATTGGTCAGTCAAAAAAATATCCTTTTAAATAAAATGGAAAACGAAAAGGAAGTCATACTCTCAGAAAACCTACAAGTAACCCCTTTCTTAGTTCCTCATCGGGACGAATATTCTGAAGCGGTGGGTTTTAAAATTAAAGGTCCAAATAAAACAGCATTGTTTATTCCTGATATCGATAAATGGGAGAAATGGGAAAAGGATATTATTGATGAAATAAAAAAAGTGGACTATGCTTTTTTAGATGCGACCTTTTATAGTGGTAAAGAAATTAACAATAGAGATATTTCTCAAATTCCTCATCCTTTTATTATCGAGAGTTTGGAAAAATTCAAAGACCTTGATAAAGCAGAAAAAAATAAAGTGGTTTTTATTCATTTCAATCATACCAATCCAGTCATTGATATCAAAAGTCAGGAAGCTCAAAAAGTAATAAACGCAGGATTTAGAATAGGAAGTCCAAACGAGATTTTTGAATTATAATATTCTAAAAACTAAAATGGCGCATCCTAAAAAGATGCGCCGCCTATTTTTTCTTAAACTATCTCCAACACTACTTCACCTCCATCGTCGTCGATTCTGTTTTACCATCCTTCGTCACTTTTACGGTATACGTTCCTTCTTGTAAAAACATCATTCCATTCTCTGCCGCTTTAACTTCTACTGGCTCTTTACTATTACTATTCAAAAAGGATTCATAAGATTTTTCCATTCCTTTACCAACGGTAAGGTCGTACTTAATATAATTCAAACCTTTCTTTAGTTCAGTAGAAAAACTCTGTAATTTATTTCCTTTGTCAGTTTCGATGGTTACGGTTACCTTTCCTGCTTTTTGTGTGTAAATAGGAATTTCTTTTTCAGGCACTCGGTCATCAGAAAACCAACCACCTTTACTTCCCCACCGAGAACTACGACGTACTTTATCCATCGCAAAAACATGTATTGATTTGCTCATGACTGCATCGTCTAGTCCTTGTACTTCTTTTACTGAACCAACGTAAATACTTCGTCCATGCGTCCCTACAATCAAATCTCGATCCCGTGGATGAATCAATAAATCATGCACCGATACCGCTGGCATTCCATTGCGCATTTGCATAAAATCAATACCTCCGTTCAACGAAACATAAAGGCCATGATCCGTTCCTACATAAATAATATTTTTGTTGTGGGGGTCTTCGCGAATCACGTTGACAGGTTCTAGTGGCAAGTCTAAACCAATCCGCTGCCATGTTTTTCCAAAGTCGGTAGAACGATAAACATACGCTGTAAAATCATCCCAACGATATCCGTTAAGCGTAGCGTACACCGTTCCTAAATCTTGAGAAGAAGCCTCGACCGTCGTCACCCAAAGATCAGTAGGCAATCCTTTTGAAATATCGGTCCAAGAAAATCCTGCATCTCGACTAACATGAATCAATCCATCATCTGTTCCTGCGTAGAGTAATCCAAATTGCAAGGGCGACTCATGAATATCTGTGATTGTTCCATAAGCTACATCTCCTTTGCGACCACCTTTGGTCAAGTCTTTAGAAATCTTTTCAAAGTCATCTCCTTGCTTAAGTGATCGGTGGACAAAATTAGATCCTAAATATAAAATATCTGGTTGATGAACAGAAAGATGAATCGGTGTTTGCCAATTAAAGCGTAGCGGTCGCTCACCTAATTCGTGGCGTGGCTGAATCGGCGTTTGCTCTTCTTTCGCTCGATTAATTCGAAAATAAAAACCAAACTGATAACCAGTATACACAATATTATTATCTCTCGGATCTACTTGCACTTGCATTCCATCTCCACCCATTAAAAAATCATAAGCATACTTTCCTGAGTTCTGCCAACCGTCGGTATTTTTATAAGTACTTGGTCCAACCCAAACCCCATTATCTTGTAATCCACCATAGATATTATAAGGCTCTTCGTTGTCAACGGCGATCGCATAAAATTGCCCAACAGGCAACGAGTTGCATTTATACCAGCTATCTCCATTATCATAAGAAATATTCACCCCACCATCATTACCAATAATCAAATGTCCGTCTCGATCAGGACTGACCCACATGGCGTGATGATCTACGTGTACATTTCTACCATTGATATTTTTAAACGTTTTACCACCATCCAAACTTCGTAAAATCGGTACACCATAAATATAAATATGATCTGGGTTTCGTGGCGAAACTCTAACTTGGCCAAAATAATATCCATAAGAATTATAAACTTGATCAAGATAACCTTCGTGTGTTTTTTGCCAAGTTTTGCCTTCGTCATTTGAAACATAAACCTCCGCACCAATCACGGGTGTATCAAACAAGAGAGAATTCGCATTCTCCAAATATTCGGTTAAGGCAACTGGTTTAATCTTTCCAGACTCCACCATTTTACGCACATTTTCTACGGAATATTTTTTTGGAAAACGATTAGCTTTAAGAAACTTCTTGAGTGACTTTTCTTCCAGCTTCATAAAACTAGCAGATGTCATTTCTCGAAATTGCTCCTTAGTCAATTCCTTTTTATTTTTATCTTCCTCCGTTTTTGGACGACGGAAATAATTGTCAATAATCGCATAGAGTCGTGTTTTCCCTTCACTCGTTTTCGTGATCGCCAATCCAATACGTCCCGCACCTTCTCCGTTAGGGAATCCGCTATTCGGTCCGCTAATTACTGACCAAGTTTTACCACCATCGGTAGATTTATGGATAAGAGAACCTGCACCCGATTCGACAAAGTTCCAAGCTCGACGTTCACGATGCCAAGTAGAAGCATACAAGATATCTGGATTTGCAGAGTCGATCGTTAGATCAATCGCTCCACTGTTTTCATCAACATACAATGTTTTCTCCCAGGTCTTACCACCATTCATGGTTTTGTAAACACCTCGTTCTTCATTAGGTGAATAAAGGTGTCCAAGAGCTGCGACCCAAACGATATCCCGATTTGTAGGATGTAGAATAATGCGACCGATATGATGGGATTCGGGTAAGCCTCGGTGCTCCCAAGTTTTACCGCCATCCACACTTCGATACATCCCTACTCCGCTATAAGAAGATCTGCTGGAATTATTTTCTCCAGTACCGATCCAAATAATGTTCTCCTCCCAATTGACCGCAATATCACCAATCGTCATGGTGGCAGCTTCTTCAAATAAAGGAGAGAATCGAGTACCATTGCTTTTGGTTTCCCAAAGTCCACCAGATGCATAAGCGGCATAAAAATGCGTCGGATCCTTAGGATCAACGGCTAAATCAGTTACTCGGCCGCTAAAGACGGTTGGTCCTACAGAGCGAAAGTTTACTTCATTAAGAATGGAGTTTTTGCTAAGTAGAATCCGCTGTTGCTCCGATTTGAGCCTTTCAGCGGCGGGCGTTGCGGGTGGCTGTGTTGATTGAGCAAACAGAATGGTCGTGCACAGTAATAATGTGCTAATAAAAATAATAATTCTCATAATAGTTTGATAAGTTGAGATGGTGTTACAAACTCTAAGTTCGATGCAAAAGATAATAAAACATCCTAAGTTAATAGTTAGGAGTTTTTACTTTTTTTTACAAAATCTTCATTAGTTAATACTTTAAGAAAAAATAAGATCAAAAAATAAGCGCTGCAAAGTTATTTATTCGGTTTCATAGACCAAACTTTTTTGTAACCGAATTTTTAATGGAAATTAGGCCTTAAAACCATAAATAATTAGTTTCTATAGGTTTTTTCACTGTTAAAGAGAAGATAAGATTCCGAAAAGGGCAAATAACCTGAACATAAAATAAAATTCTGTCAGAGTTTGATTCTTAAGTATTCAATGCAACAATTAATAATTTACACAAAATATTTATTACTCAAATACCGTTTTGACTAATGCCATTATTTTCATTATTTTAAAATAAATCTAGGAAATCAAAAACTTTAGTTTATATTTACGCCACCAAATGAAGATACTGAATGATGAATATGACCGCATTTATGTGACTGACTTTTAACTAACTAACCTAAATTACAGTATCATGAAGCCTTTAAAAAACGCAAAAAACAGTAATTCACTTTCTTCTAATCGCTTTCTTTCGAAGATTAAAAGTAAAGTAATTAAAATTCAAAACCGAGATCAAGTAAATCAATTAATCTCAAATTCTTCTTTAGCCAACGGCTAATCTTTTTCGAAAGAATAATTCCAAAAAATCCGGAAAATTTCGATTTTCCAACTACATTTCTCAATTTTCCCAGAACATATATTTTTTTTCTTGTAGAGTTATCTACAATAATCGTTACTCCCTCCATATCGAAGCACTTTCGCAACGTTATGAAAGAGTCGTATTTAGGATTAAGACCGTGGTTTTATTCTAAAAATTTTATTTTATAAAACGATTTGCTTTAAAAGCCAATGTATGTATGATACATTGGCTTTTACTATTTTATTTTAACAGTATACGCTATTATCCAACAAAATCGTTTAGTAATAGTATAAAGAAGTAAATAAGATTTAAAGAATCGATAGCATATCGTATCTTTGCGCTTCTTGAATTACTAAGAAACTAGATTTGACCTTTAATAGCTACCTGCTGAAATTAGAAGGTAGATACAAGAATTCTATAATTGAAAAAGATAGATTTACTCCTGGCCAAAAGTTTTATTGCGCCATTTATCGCCACCTTTTGTATTGGACTGTTTGTTTTGATCATGCAGTTCCTGTGGGTCTATATTGATGATATTATTGGAAAAGGAACGGGAATGTTGGTCATGATTGAGTTGATTGGTTACCTCTCGGTTTCTTTAATTCCGATGGCCCTTCCTATTGCGATTTTAATTTCTTCCGTCATGGTGATGGGAAATATGGCGGAGCACTACGAATTAGCCGCCCTTAAATCAGCTGGAGTTCCGCTTTTACGGATTATGGCGCCGCTCATTCTAATGAGTTTTGGCGTAATGATGTTTTCCTTTCTATGTTCTAACTATATCATCCCTGTAGCCAACCTCAAATTTAAATCCCGACTCTATGATATCAAGCGGCAAAAACCGATGCTCAGCCTCGAAACAGGCGTATTTAACGACGATTTTAGAAATATGATCATCCACATCGGCGGAAAAGGCAAAGATAATCGCACGATCCATGATGTTTTGATCTACGATCATAATTCTTATAATAATAAAAAAGTCAGCGTCATCACGGCTACCAAAGGAGAAATGTTTACTACCGCAGATAAACGCTTCTTTGTGATGAATCTCTTTGACGGTACGCAATACCAAGAAACAAAAGTGAATCCCGATAAGAAACAGAAAGCGGAAAAAAAGAAAAATTATCCCTTTGTAAGAACCTCTTTTAAAGAGTGGACTAAAGTATTTGATCTGGGCGAATTCGATATGCGAGAAACAGACCAAGAGCTATTTAAAGACAATCGGACCATGCTCAGTGCGGCTCAACTTAATGTAGCAATAGATTCGATTGACTCGGAACTCACCCGACGATGGGATAAATACCACAATCATATTTATCGAAATTTCCATTTCCTTAAAGATAGTATTAAGCAGGCCGTAGAAGATAAGCAAACAAAAGAACTCAATGCAACCGGTTCTAACATCCTCAAAAGGGACAAGGTCAATAAACCAAAAACGCCTAAAAAGATCGCTGATAAATTATCGAAAGCAACACCTAAAAAAGTCAATAAAAAACGACCTAAACCCAAGAATACTTATACAGGCTCTATTCCCAAACAAAAGTCGCTCGACTCATTAGCACACTATGCTAATTTCTTAGAGAGTTTTGAAAAAAAGGATAAAGATGCCATCGGTCGAAGACTTAGTTCTTCCTTACATAGTTTGGCCAATGAAAGTCAATCTTCTAATGTCAGTATTTCTACTAAAACAGAATCTAGGGTCAAACATATTTTTGAACTACACGATAAATATAGCAAAGCAGTTGTCTGTATGATCTTTCTCTTTATTGGTGCGCCGATGGGTGCGATCATACGAAAAGGTGGATTTGGTTATCCAATCTTAGTAGCTATTTTCTTTTTTGTTCTTTTTATTATTATGGGAATTTTCTTTAAAAAAGTGGCCGAAAGTAATACCTTACCAGCGGTGCAGGCAGCCTGGATGCCCTGCGTTATTTTATTTCCATTGGGCCTACTACTAACTAGTCGTGCCATGAATGACGCCAAGTTGATCAACTGGGAACTTATTCGAGATCGACTCAATAAACTGATACCAAAGTCTGCTACAAAATAATTCGATTTGCTGTCAAACCTACGTGTTACTTTTCAGGAAAATAAATTTTACGGTATTGGATTTATCCTTTGGCTTTTGCTAGGTGCAGGGATTATTTTCGCTACCCAAAAAGGAGAGGTCATCTTGTTTTTTAATGATCATCGAAGTTATTATGGTGACTTATTTTTTCGCTATGGTACCATGATAGGAGAAGAAATTGCCTATCTAATCATTTTGATATTTCTATTCTTTTACCGACGGAAAGCAGCTTGGTTAATTCCTATTACAGGGGGCGTCGTAATGCTAGTCAGTAAAGGATTAAAAGAACTTTTCCAACAAGATCGGCCAGTAGCTTGGTTTAAAAAACAAGACTTATACGAGGTATTAAATACGATAGAAGGAGAGCCATTATTTTCTGGAGCATCTAGTTTTCCAAGTGGACATACCATGTCAGCTTTTGCACTCTTTGGCTTATTAGCGTTGCTATTATCTAATCAGAAATGGTTGGGTTTACCGATTTTAATAGTTGCTATAATCGTTGGTATTTCTAGAGTCTATTTGATCCATCATTTCTTTGTAGACATCTATGCAGGGTCGATTATTGGGACTTTGCTGGCGGTGATAATCTATCTTTTTTGGTCCAAAAGATACGTTCAAAAAAAAGAGCCGCAAGCGTAAAGTACTTTATTATACTTCTGGATGAAACTGACAAAAATGCCACAGTACTCCAGCGGGATCATGAAGAAATATTTCTCGCCCATATGGAAAAGTTCTAATCTCTGTCATCTTAACGGTTGGAAAAAGACTGGTTAAATTCAAGGACAATAATTCCTGCTCCCAGGCCTCTACATCGGCTACTTCTAAAAAGAGCATAGAGTTATTAATCCAGTCTTTTACATAAGCATCTTGTAGGTAAAATCCCATTTGTTCGCCTACGCTAAACAAGGACATCTTCGCATCAATGACTACTTCTTCAAATCCTAATTTTTGATAAAATTTTCTAGATTCAGAAAAATTCTTTGCACCAATAAACCCACGAATGGAACGAATATGAAGAGATGAAAGCATAGTTTTTTTACGGCAAAATACGAATTAGAATTAGAATTAGAATTAGAATTAGAATTAGAATTAGAATTAGAATTGGAATTAGAATTAGAATTAGAATTAGAATTGGAATTGGAATTGGAATGAGCTACGAATACTCCTTCTCGATAAAATAATTCACATTCACATTCTACTCTCGTCCAATAAAAAGATCGGTTCCTAAAAGTTCCGGCGTAATACTCGCTCTAAAAATCGGTTTGTCCACCAATTGCCAGTAGTAGATATCATCTCTCCCCTTTCCACCATTACGGCTACTAGTAAAGAGACCACCACTATTATCGACATTGATATAAAAACCAAAATCATCTCCAGGTGAATTAAATGGCTCGCCTAGATTTTGTTTTATTTGCCAAGTACGCTCACTATCAGCGTATATTTTTTTGCTTCTAAATATATCTAGTCGACCAAATCCACCTTGATCACTGGAAGAAAAATAAAGCACTTCATCTTCACTGATATAAGGGAAAACTTCGTTTCCAGTTGAGTTAATAACAGGTCCTAAATTAACTGGTTCTGACCATGCTTGGTTCCGAAAGGTAGATACATAAATATCCATTCCACCAAAGCCTCCTGGTCGATTAGAAGAAAAATAAAGTCGTGTACCATCCGAAGAAATTGCTGGATGACAAGTAGAAAAGTCATCACCATTAAAAGGTACCTCTCGGATATTCGCCCATTCATCTTCCATCTTTTCAGCCATAAATATCTTTAGCTGACGTTTTCCTCTTCGATCTTTTTTAGCACTACTACGAGTAAAAAACATTAAATTTCCAGAATAAGAAAAAGAAGCAGAACTTTCGTGATATTCATCATTTACGGCTCCGGTCAACGGGACTGGATCCGCTAATCGACCATCTGATAATCGAGAATAAAATAAGGTTGATAATTTCTTTTTCCAAGCATTTAGCTTGCCTCCACCAGCAGTCGCAGCATGTTTTGAAGATTGCTGTGCTCGTGTAGAAGTAAAGATAACACCGTCTCCAACCAACACTGCGTTGTAGTCTAAATCCGGTGAGTTAATCATTTTTAAATTTCCAATATTGATATTTCCAAAAACAGAATATAGGTCGTCTGGATAGCACGTTACTGGCTGAGACATAGTTTGTCCAATAAGCATGCTGCTAAAAAGAAAAGTCAGTATAATTAGTATCAAACGCATTCAAATAAATTTGGGGAAGTAAAAAAATCAATAAAGCTGAAAACTCACAAAAGGTAAGCAAAAGAATAAGTGCTTGATAGTGGATAAAATCACTATTATTGATAATGCAAATCATATTCCATTCCCCATTAAATAATCAGAAAATTAACTTTTTTTCAAAAAAAAATCGAACAACTAAATAGTTGTTCGATTTTAACTTAAAAGTATTTTTATAATAAATTATTTTTCTAATAAAGCACTCATATCTACGCCTCCAGGATTGGTAACTAAAATATCTGTTCTTCGATTTTTATTATGAATATCTGTTGAATAGTTTTCACCGTATCCAACTACTTCGATTCGCTTAGCACGAATACCTTGCGAACTCATATAATTAGCTACTCGCTGTGCACGTCTTTCTGATAATTCTTGATTAAAATCAGCATTCCCAACTGCATCTGCAAAAGAAGCAACCTGAACCGTCATTCCATCATTCTTTTTCATCATTTCTACGATAGATCGTAAATTGTCTTTATCGTTGGTCGTTAAATCTGTTTGCGAGGACGGATAAAAAACAGACTGAATTACTGGTAAATCTCCAGGAGGTGTTCCTCCACCTTGAAAAGTCATTTTCTTAGGCTTAGAAGTATCTGACTTTAGAATCGATTTTTCACCAAGGTTTAAAATTCTAAACTCCGTACGTCGATTCATCTGGTGCTTGTCTTCGCTACACTTCATGGTGTTAAGACACTCATTCACTGGAACAGATTCCCCGTATCCTTTTGCCGTCACTCGGCGTCTTTCGATTCCTTGTGAAACAATATAATCAACCGCTGATTTAGCACGCTCCGTTGATAGCCATTGATTATAAGAATCTGATCCTCGACTATCTGTATGAGAATTTAAATCAATTTCCATCTCTGGATACTGACGTAATAAAGTAACTACTTTATCAAGTTCTACCTTCGCGCTTTCTTTTAATTCATACTTATCAAATGCATAATAAATATGGTTTAACTCAATCAACTGTCCAGTTTCCAGACTAGTATTCTCTATCTTTTCACCTTTAGTAATAAAGTTATCAATATCTTCCTCGTAAGCCTCTACTTTTGTACTTGGGTCAATCTTAGCGATTACTTTGGTAGGCTTTTTATTTACACGAGTAGCATCTGCGATATCCGCCATAGGATTTAATCGAATAACAATAACGTCATCCATCATTTCCGCTGCTTGAAATACCTTATCATACTTTTCGTAGCCGTTCTTTTCTGTTGCTACTACATAATTACTAGTTTTATTCCAGTCGAAACGAACCATCCCGTCTTTCGCCGTGGTGTAACGATTGATACTACCAGGACGGTTTGCTTCTGACAAAACGACTTCAGTCATCGGTAATTCTAAACCGGTTACTGCGTCAATTACTTTTACTTTTTTGCTAGCCAATACTGGTTCAACAGGTGTTTCTTCCATGGTCTTCCAACCATAGATATCATCTCGGCCATTTCCACCTTCTCTTCCTGATGTGAAAAACCCTTTATCTCCACCGGCATTACCAATAAAGCCAAAGTCATCCGCAGGTGAATTAAACGGTGTACCTAAGTTGCTTACTTCCCAGTTATCATCTCCAGTCATATGCGGATTGACCACTTCTTGAGCAGCAAACAAATCTAGGCCTCCCATATTATTATGTCCTTCAGAAGAAAAGAACAAGGTTCCATTTCCATCACTAAAAGGAAAAATTTCGTTTTTATCAGTATTAATATCTGGCCCCATATTAATTGGCTCAGACCATTTTCCGTTTTCAAGGTGGGTCACATAAATATCCATGCCTCCTAATCCACCTGGTCGGTTAGATGCGAAGTACATTGTCTGACCATCCGCAGAAATCGACGGATGACAGGTAGAATATTTTTCTACATTAAAAGAAACCGCTTGAGGTTCAGACCATGTATCATTGGCATAAGAGGATACATAAATCTTTAATCGTTTGGCTTTTTTGGTATTTAGAATAGTCCCTTTTTGATTATTTCGGGTGAAATAAAGCTTCTCCTCTGTTTCAGAGAAACTCGCGATTCCATCATGAAATCTAGAGTTAAGTGCCTTAATTCGCTCAGGTGCCTTAAAACTAACATCCCCCATCTGCTCAGAAAAGAACAGATCGTTGAATTGTTTATTCGGATTACCTGTTCCCTTATCTCCAAAACGCAAGCGGTCGGAGGTAAAGATGATACCATTCTTAAAATAGATTGGACTAAAGTCCAGATCCGGCGAATTGATACCTTCTGCAAGGGCAATTTTTACTTTACCAAACAACTCGTTAGGTACCGCATCAGTTTGTGCAACTAGGCCACATGAACCAGAAAGTAACGCTGCAACAAAGATCGAAGAGATATTTTTCATATATTTAATACTTGTAATCTTTTGAATTATTATATGATTTATTTCAAAATTTGTTCCAATAATTCAATCTTATTTTAATATATCACCATGATATTTTAGAACAAGCGTACTTACAGGCAGAAGAATTCTTAAAATTCCCTATCTTACCCCCTCGAATTGTTCATCAATCTTCTGACTATTGGACATTTACGGATTTGGCACTAGGCTTTCAGTCTACACCACCACTTTGGTAAAAGGTTCTCTCTTCGTCAGATAAACCTCATTTATACTATGAAAAAGTTAGCATTACACTGGCAAATTCTAATTGGCATGATTGCCGGTATTCTATTTGGCTGGTTTATCTCAAAATTTGATTTTGGCCCTGGCTTTATCAAGGACTGGATCAAGCCGATTGGTACTATTTTTATCAATCTCCTCAAGTTGATTGCCATTCCACTAATTATTGCGTCTTTAATCAAAGGAATTTCGGACCTAAAGGATATTTCCAAATTTTCCCTGATTGGTGGACGAACTATCGTTATATACATACTTACTACAGTTATTGCGATTAGCATTGGACTATTGATTGTCAATATTGTACAACCGGGAAATAGTATCAGCGCCGAAACTTTAGAACAACTCACCTCCGCCTATCAAGCAGATATGGGCGCAAAAGTATCTAAGGCACAAGCACAGAAGAATTCAGGACCGCTGCAATTTATTGTGGACATGGTTCCTAGTAATATTTTTGGAGCCGCTTCTAATAATGGTAATATGCTACAGGTTATCTTCTTTGTGGTATTTTTTGGAATCAGTCTCTTATTGATCAAACCAGAACAAGCCGCCCCCGTCAAATCTTTCTTTGATAGCTTGAATGAAGTGATCATGAAAATGGTAGACTTGATTATGCTGATGGCTCCGTACGCTGTTTTTGCGTTACTGGCTGCATTGGTTGTTGAAACTTCTAATCCAGATTTGTTAGTAGCCTTGGCCAAATACGCCATGACGGTCGTACTCGGTCTAGCCTTGATGGTAGGCGTATATTTATTGACGGTTTCTACTTACGTAAAAATGTCTCCAGGTAAATTCTTACAAGGAATTAGTCCTGCACAACTCTTGGCGTTTTCTACTAGTTCAAGTGCTGCTACTTTACCAGTTACCATGGAACGAGTCGAAGAGCATCTAGGGGTAGAAAAAGAAGTAGTAAGTTTTGTTTGTCCGGTAGGTGCTACGATTAATATGGATGGAACGAGTTTATATCAAGCAGTTGCGGCGGTATTTATTTGTCAGGCCTTAGATTTTGAATTGACGTTTGCGGATCAACTAACCATTATTTTGACGGCAGTACTCGCTTCGATTGGTTCAGCAGCAGTACCAGGAGCTGGAATGATTATGCTCGTAATTGTTTTGGAAGCGATTGGTTTACCAGCTGATAAATTGGCGATTGGGCTTGCGCTTATCTTCGCCGTGGATCGTCCACTAGACATGTGTCGTACGGTCATCAATGTTACAGGTGATGCAACGGTGGCATTATTGGTTGGAAAAAGTGTTGGAAAAATTGGGACTCCTAACGTTAAGAATTGGGACGATAATTTAGAAGAGGTAATTTGATAGTTAATTAATGACAAAAGAAAAAATAACACTGTTTTTTTGTGGGTTAGCGATTGTATCTTTAGTATTTTCTCCTTTCTTATTGACCGTCAGCATGATCGCATTGCTGCTCTTAGGTCTAGTGGAAGAAGTAGAAGGCGACAAAGCAGGAAAAAGATTCCGTGCTAATAAAGGTCTCCTGCCTAAGCTGAAGGACTGGAAAAAAAACGCCGCCTTCTTAGTCATCTTTTTTTATTTTTTGATCGTCCTATTTGGCGTTTGGCAAGTTGAAGGAGATTATACTTATTTGCTAGAACGATTGCGAATCAAACTTCCTTTTATTGCTTTACCTATTGCGTTTTTGGGATTGCCTCGTTTTTCTGATCGTCAGATAAAAGGGATTTTATATTTTCTGCTGATTTTTATTACACTAACTGGTATTGGAATTAGTATTAATTACTTAATGAATTATGAGCTTATTAATCAAATGCTCAGTCAAGGCAAACCCATGCCTACTCCACGAAATCATATTCGCTATAGTCTTCTAGTCGGTGTTTCTATCATTGGTGGAATTTATTTGATTCGTGAAAAATATTTTTTCAAAACACCGAAAGAACGATATCTTATTATTGCTTTGACTATTTTCCTCTTTCTTTACATTCATATTCTAAGTGTAAAAAGTGGCATTCTATGCTTATACCTAGCACTAGGGATTTTGTGTTTACAATACATCTTTTTATCTAAAAAATATTTATTTGGATTGATCATCATGACTGGCTTGATCAGTCTTCCAATCGTAGCTTTTATGACGATTCCTAGCTTTCATCAGAAGCTAACTTATATGCATTATGATTTAAAAAAATACTTCGATGGAGAGGGAGAACAATATTCAGATTCCGGTCGACTAACTTCTCTCAAGGTTGGATGGGAACTATTCGTCCATGCTCCTGTTTTTGGTGTAGGTCCAGGAAATATAAAAAAAGAAGTCCATCGTGTGTACCAAGATAAATATCCAGACTATGTAAAACCAATTCTACCTCATGACCAATTTCTCTTTGTATTAGCAGGCAGTGGATTGTTTGGTTTTTTCTTTTTACTTCTGGCGGTATTTTTACCATTGTTTTATAATAAAGCGTATCAACATTTCTTCTTTTTAGGACTATATACCATTTTCTTGATGGCATTGATATTAGAACATACCCTGGAGAACGCAGAAGGAGTAGGTATTTTCTCCTTTTTTATTTTACTATTGTTAAATCACTTAAAAAAACGATCCTAATTTTGACAGAGGAAGACCAATCACCTAATCTTTCTAATTAAAACAATATTTGTCTACTTTAATTTCTATCTTTACATTGACTAGGCTACTCTACTTTAAAAAATTAATTTTATTATTATTTTCAATTTGTCTTTCTTTATTGACAGGCAACTTAAAATGCTCCTAACACCGTAGTTATGACCAGATTTTTATCTCTACTTATTATTATTCTGCTATTTTTTGGTTGCCAAAATCAAGAAAAAAACATTCCTCAACCTACCGAGGGAACACGACTCCATCAAGGTACAGACGATGAAGGTAATGCGAATGCTCGGGAAGCTTGGTTCGAATTAATGCACCGTCATGCACCTACCACTTCTTGGCAACAGATAGAGTATCAAAACGCAATGGATCACCATCTCAAAAAACAACAAGCTGCGACAGCTCGCAGTAATGGAGATATCTTAGCCAATGGAGCACTAACCGGACGTTGGATCGAAAAAGGAAATAACAACCAAGCCGGTTCTGTTTATGAAACAGTCTACGACATAGATACCGATAAGATATATACGGTCTCGGCAGGAGGTACGCTCTGGCGTGGAAATCGCGACGGTACAGATTGGGAGGTAGTCAATCAAGACTTTACTTTTAGTCGCTGGCTATTAGAATTAATCACCCTACCCGATGGCACCAAACGAATGCTCGCTTTAATTAATCGTACCCCTCACTATTCGGACGATGACGGAATTACTTGGACAGCTACCGAAGGAATCACTTCTACAGACAACTGGGGTGGACCAAAAAACACGGTGGTTTTAAAAGAAATGGACAATCAAATTTTTTGCTTGTCAAAGCCATCTTTCTTTGTCAATTACGCACTCTACCGATCTATGGATTATGGAGTTAGTTTTGAAAAAATAGTTCAATTTCCTTTTAATAGTTCCGATCGCTACGCCATGTCAACCCCGGCCAATGGAAATGCACCATATGTTGTTGAAAAAAATAATGCACAATATGCCACTCTATATAAATGGCAGACCGTTACGGAATCTTTCGATACCCTCGCCATTACAGATCAAATTGATTTTGATAATCAACGAGCTAATTTAGCAGGTCATCGTTCCCCAAATGAAACGCGTCTTTATACTTATGGTAGAGACAATGTAGTAAAGATGAGTACAGATGAAGGACAAACTTGGTCTGATCAAGGATTCATTCCAGATGGCCCCTGGGCTGTAGGTCTTTATGTATCTCCATCCAATCCAAATTTCTTGATGACTGGTGGCCTCAATTGTTATAAGTCTTACGATGCCGGAGTTACTTGGGAATTACAAAACGAATGGTGGGAATACTACAATGATGTACCTGGAAAACTCCATGCAGACATCATGTCTTTTAAGGAGTTTACAGATTTAAATGGCAATACCTTCCAACTAATTAGTAATCATGGAGGACTCAGTGCTTCTTACGACAACTTTGCTACAACCCAAAACATTGGTACGCTTGGACTCAACGTAAACCAGTTTTATGACGTTCGGACAGATCCCTTAAACCCTATTTATATTTATGCTGGTTCACAGGATCAAGGCTTTCAAAGAGGAATTGATTTTGTTGGTGATAATGTAATTGGAATGGAGCAAGTGATCTCTGGAGATTATGGTCACTTAGCTTTTTCAGAAAACAACCAACGCCTTTGGACCGTCTACCCTGGCGGAGATATCTATTATTATGATCAACCACAAACGGGATATAACACGGCTTATTACTCACTCGTATCTGATAACGAAACGGTATGGATTACACCGACTATGGAAAGCCCTAACACTTCCGCCAACGAAATTTATTTGGCAGGTGGTAACTCCAATGGAGGCAGTGGTTCTTACATTATTAAACTAGAAGAAAATAACGGCGTAATCACTCCAACCAATTTACCTTTTAACTTTTTACCAGATGCAGGCGGGGAAGTTTCTGCGATGCGCTTTTCTCCCATGAATCCAAATCGCTGGTATGTAGGTACGACCAACGGACGATTTTTTACTTCAGAAGATGCAGGTCAAACTTGGGAGCAAACCCTCAACTTTTTACCGGATGGTCATTACCTTTATGGTCAGGCAATTTTGCCTTCTAGCCAAAATCCAGACCGTGTTTATTATGCAGGAAGTGGTTATGATAATCCAGCTGTTTTTGTTTCTAATGACAACGGTGCTTCCTTTGAAAATATCAGCAATGGATTACCATCTACGCTTGTTTTTGAGATGGTTGCCAATCCTGACGAGTCCTTAATTTTTGCAGCAACCGAAGCCGGACCATTTGTTTATGTCGTTGAAGAAAATGAATGGTTTGATATGCGTGGAACCGATGCGCCTACTCAGACTTATTGGTCTGTAGAATATCTGACAGCCACTGAAACCATCCGTTTTGGAACCTACGGTCGAGGAATCTGGGATTTTAAAATAGAAGAAGTTACGAGTACAAATCCAACCGATATTGCAGCTATAGATTTTAAGATTTTTCCAAATCCAACGGCGGATATCCTTACAGTCGAAATCAACGAAACAACCGATTCAGATTTAAGAATAAATATTTTTGACCTTTCGGGAAAAACTATATCAAAAGATGATTTTTCTGTGGCAGTTAATACCCTATTCTTAAAGGAATTTAATTTAGAAAACATTCCTACCGGATCTTATGTTGTAGAAGTGATAAATGGTAATCGTCGATCTACTCAAAAATTAGTAAAACGATAATTTTATTTTGTTGAATCGTTGAGTTGTTGAATCGTTGAGAATCTACCTCTAACAATTTTGCAGCTCAACGATTCAGCGTTTCAACAATTCAACATATAAATATGCACTCCAAATTAGAAGGAAAAACAGCACTCATTACCGGCGGAACAAAAGGGATTGGATACGGGATCGCAGCATCCATGCTGGCCCAAGGAATGAATGTCGCTATTACTAGCCGAAAAAAAACAGCGGCAGATCAAGCCGCTAAAAAATTAGCAAAAATCGGATCTGGTTCGGTCATCGGAATCAAGGCAGACGTTCGCGATTTAAAATCTCAAAAAGATGCGATCAAACAAACCATCAAAAAGTTCAGCGCACTCGATGTACTAATCGCCAATGCTGGTGTTGGTCATTTTAATTCAATTGAAAAATTAACCGCCAAACAATGGCAAGAAACAATCGATATCAATCTAACGGGTGTTTTCTATAGCGCCAAAGCAAGTGTTCCTGCTTTAAAAAAATCTAAAGGTTATTTTATTACAATTGCTAGTTTAGCGGGTACTAATTTTTTCGCAAAAGGTACTGCTTATAATGCTAGTAAATTTGGCCTCGTAGGATTTACCCAAGCCATGATGTTGGATCTTCGTTCTGATGATGTAAAAGTGTCCACCATTATGCCTGGGTCCGTCGCCACTCATTTTAATAACCACACGCCAAACGACAAAAAAGACGCTTGGAAAATATGGCCAGAAGATATTGGAAAACTAGTCATCGACTTACTACAAATGCACCCACGAACTCTGCCTAGTAAAATCGAAGTACGACCTAGCAAGACTGCTAAATCTTAATGAATAATTTTTTAATGACTAATGCCCTCCTTCGTATTCACGATAGAGGGCATTAGTCATTAAAAAACTAGAGATGTTTCGGTAAGTCAAATCTAAATACCGATCCTTTTCCCACCTCACTGGTCACGATAAATTCAGACCCCATATTATCAATTATTCTTTTACAAGTAGCCAGACCGATACCCGATCCAGTGTATTGCTGAGTGGTCTGCAATCGTTTAAACGGTTTAAATATTTTTTTCATATCATTTTGTGAAATTCCGATCCCATTATCTATCACCGAAACCCGCACCGTATCCTTTAAATCTTCCGCCTGAATAATCACTTTTGGAGTGCGTTGCCCATCTTGATATTTTAATCCGTTACTGATCAGATTTTGAAATAGCTGAACCAGTTTAAGATTTTTTCCACAGACCTGAAAAGCGTTTTCAGGCAGGACAAGTTCCGCATTGGCGGATTTAATTGTTTCTGTGAGATGGAAATGCACTGTTTCCAGTACGTCATTCAGATTAACAATTTCGTCCTGAATAGCGTCCTCACCAGATTTAGCATACTCCAGTAAACTTTCTGTCAGGGTATCTAGATTTTTGGCTCCTTTTCTGATAAAGTTTAGATGTTTTTTTTCGTAAGATTGGCCACGTTTCTGCAAATCCATTTCGAAAATATCTACAATGCTACTGATCGTTTTGAGTGGTGCCCGAACATCATGTGCCACCATATAGGCAAAATTAAGTAACTCTTCGTTGGAGGCCTCTAACGCCGCTTTTTGAGTCTGAATTAATTTATTCTGAGCGACTACCTCATCCTGCAAATGCGCTAACTCTCCTTGCAGGCAGTTTAAATCAACGCAGGCCGCAGGTTTAAAATTGGTGTTTATTTTTTTAATCAACTTTATCAAAGTTCGCTGATTATCTAGCGTATTCATAATCTGTTTTCCCAGTACCATCAACGTATCCTGCTGAGTCTGTGACAGTGTTTTAGGACGTTTATCCATGACACACAAAGCACCTACATTCATCTGATCGTCATTCATCAGTGGACAGCCAGCATAAAACCGAACTCCATCTGCCTTATCTACCTGAGGTAAACATCTGGTCATTTCATTCGTGATGGTATTATCAACTACCAGTATATCCTCTCCTTTGATGGTAAACTGACAAAGAGAATCTTTTACCTTGATGGTTTTAAGCGTACTTTGATGTTGTGATAATATATATTGATGTTCGTCATCCAAAAGACTGATATAAGCGATATCGCATCCCGTAATTCTGGCAGCTAACTCCAATGAATCCTGCAGAAAGTTTTCGTTAGAAGATAAATGCTCTACAAATCCATAGCTTTGTATCAGGGCTTTTCTGTCAATTGTTTGAGATCCAAATGTATTGATGGTCATAATCTTTTTTTAAAACAATAATAATGTTCTATAAAACAATAATTAAACCAATCTGGCAGGGAATCAATGACCCCTTGAATGGATTATTCATTGCCAGCGTTTTTGATTATCTTTGGGACCAGGATTCAATAAATTATACCAAAATAAATCATGAAAAAATTAGGAAACTACGTCATGGGACGATGGGTCGAAGGAGACGGAGATGGAACCCCACTCTATAACGCAGTCAACGGAGACACCGTAGCACTCGCTACCGCAAAAGGGCTCGATATCGCTGCCATCTTACAATACGGCCGAACAACCGGTGGAGCCAAACTCCGTAAAATGACGTTCCAACAACGCGGAATGATGCTCAAGAAATTGGCGCTCTATCTCACCAAACGCAAAGAACAATTTTACCCAGTCTCTTATCAAACGGGAGCTACCCGTAGCGATAGTTGGATTGATATTGAAGGTGGTTTTGGTAATCTATTTGCCAATGCTTCTCTCCGCAAAAATTTCCCCAATCAACCTTTCCATGTAGATGGAGACCCAATAGATTTATCGAGAGGTGGTCAGTTTATGGCACATCATATTATGGTACCTAAAAGAGGTGTAGCCATTCATATTAATGCTTATAATTTTCCGGTATGGGGCATGTTAGAAAAATGTGCCGTCAACTGGATGGCGGGTGTTCCAGCAGTGGTAAAACCTGCCACCTCTACCGCATATCTGACAGAAACGGTGGTGAAATCTATCATCGAATCTAAGATTTTACCAGAAGGTGCCTTACAACTAATTTGCGGCTCAGCTCGTAATATTTTAGACCCCATCCAATCACAAGATATCGTGACCTTTACTGGTTCAGCAACTACCGGTCGATTGCTAAAGTCCAATCCTCGAATTATCAACGAAGCAGTTCCTTTCAATATGGAAGCGGATAGTCTAAACTGTGCGGTGCTCGGTGAAGATGCGGTTCCAGGAACACCAGAATTTGATTTATTTATCAAAGAGGTTCGAAAAGAAATGACGACGAAATGTGGTCAAAAATGTACCGCCATTCGCCGAGTGATTGTTCCTGAAAAACTGATCGGTGATGTACAAATTGCCTTGGGAAAAGCACTAGCGAAAGTTACCATTGGCAATCCAACTACCAAAGGAGTCCGGATGGGTGCCTTGGCTAGTAAAGACCAAGTTATTGAAGTTGTTGATCGGGTAAAAGAGTTGGCTAAAACGGCAGAAATTGTTTATGGTCAATTAGATAGAATTGATTTGATAGACGCTGACTTTGAGAAAGGTGCCTTCTTAAGCCCTATTTTATTATTAGAAAAAAATCCTTACATCAATACCGGTGTACACGATATTGAGGCTTTCGGACCAGTGAGTACCTTGATGCCTTATAATGGAATCGAAGAAGCCATCGAATTAGCCCAAATGGGTAAAGGTTCTTTATGTTGTTCTATTGCTACATTTGATGATAAATTGGCTAGAGAATTTGTTATCGGAGCGGCTAGTCATCACGGTAGAATTTTAGTGATCAATCGCGAAAATGCCAAGCAGAGCACTGGACATGGATCGCCTTTACCAAGTTTGGTACACGGTGGACCAGGACGTGCCGGAGGAGGCGAAGAGATGGGTGGTATGCGAGGTATCAAACATTATTTACAACGTTGTGCAGTGCAGGGTACGCCGACGACTATTTCGGCCATTACCGGTATTTATCAGTCGGGCGCCAAAGTGGTCGAAGCTCCAAAACATCCTTTTAAATATCATTTTGAAGATATCGAAATGGGAATGTCTATTTTGACGCATAAACGGACGGTAACCGATACGGATATTCAGAATTTTGCCAATCTAACTTGGGATCATTTTTATGCCCATACCGATATCACTTCCTTGCAAGGAACGATCTTCGAAAAGCGAGCCGCACACGGATACTTTTTATTATCTGCTGGAGCTGGATTATTTGTTCATCCAGGAAAAGGACCAGTAGGCGCCAACTATGGTTTGGACGAATGCCGTTTTCTAAAACCGATTTATCATAATGATACGATTCAAGTACGATTGACTTGTAAAGAAAAGATTGATCGGGATGATCGTGGTAAAATGTTTCCATCTGGTGTAGTGAAATGGTTTGAAGAGATTTTTGATCAGAACAATGAATTAGTGGCTACTGCTACTATTTTGACACTGGTACAAAAGACTTGTCCATTTAAAGAAGTTAGTTATGAATATTTAGAAAATAGTCTAGCGAAATTAACGGAGAATAATAAAGCCGATTGGGGGATCATGACGCCACAGCATATGGTAGAGCATCTTGCCCATTTTATTGATATGGCGATGGGAAAAATAGAAGTTAAAGAAATTTTGACCCCTGAAGAGAAGCTCGAACGCGCGCAAGAATCGTTGTATACTTATGATCCGATGATGAAGAATTTCGATCATCCTATTCTTAGAAAAGGAAAAACGGAAGACCTGAGATATCCGGATTTGGCGACGGCCAAAGCGGAACTGCTGGCAACGTTCCAGGCTTACGAAACTTATTATAAAGAAAATCCGACGGCGACCCATCCAAATCCTATTTTCGGAGAACTGGATAAAGAGATGTGGGATTTGATTAATCGAAAGCATGTCGATCACCATTTTAATCAGTTTGGGATTCGGTAGGTCGGTTTGGTAAACTTTCTCAAATGAAGTAGAAATCTGTCTATTTTAAAAAAGGGATAATTAAAAACCGTAGAAAAAAAATTATTGGAACAGGTTTACTAAATCCTCTTCAATTGGTGCGGAGATTTAGTAAACCTTAATTTAAGGGACACAGATTGATCCATTACCAACAGGTGAAATCTACCCAGAAAATGATCTTTTTGATCGAAGAATTGGAGATTCAGCAGTTAATAGTTAATTTTAGTATTCAATCAACAAATCACTTTAAAGCAAAAAAATATGATTACTCCGTACGCAGAAAAAACGATCAAAAACCATGTGCTGATGTCTCTTGGCGTGGCAGCATTGCCATTACCGGGTCTTGATATCTTTTTGATCTATTATATTCAATTGGATATGATAAAAAAATTAGCAGCCATCTACGGAAAAAATTATTTTGAGATTAGCGGAAAAGCTTATCTCAGTACTTTTACAACGGTAAGTTTGGCTAGGCTTAGTTCATCGTTTATCAAAGCCATTCCTGGAATTGGTACGTATATCGGTGGTGTCTCTAGTATCGTTTTGTCTGGAGCAAGTACTTATGCTTTGGGAAAAGTAACTGCAAAATTCTTTCAAGACAATATCGAACTCTCAGACATTAATCTGGATATTGCTAAATCTATCTTTGAGGAAGAGTTGGAAGCGGGGAAGATTTTTGCTGAAAACTTGTTTAAAAATAATAAAAAAGAGATGAAGGAACAGCGGGATCTCTTCGCAGAAGAATATAAGGCAAAAAAAGAAAAAGAGATTTACCGGAAACTGGTGGAACTGAAAAAAATGCGGGAAGACAACTTGATTACAGAAAAGGAATACGACGAGAAAAGGAAGTTACTACTCGGAGAAATTTAGGCCAACGATGATTTTAAAACGGCTGTGCAAAACTATTCATTTTGAAGTTTTGTGTAGCCGTTTAGTCCTTTACCATCTGTTTTTTCCAGATTGAGTCCTGCATCTCTTGCAGCATTTCCAAAGAAAAAG